>JAEZHG010000237.1 GCA_023436945.1 Pseudomonadota bacterium
CCAGCGCCAAGAACCGCCAGACCCTGCAATCGACGCTGCCTGCCCGAATGGAAGCCGTCGACAAGGGGCAAGCCATGCGCCGCGTTGCCGTCCGCGCCACAACTCCGGATCGTCTTCCGGTCTGCGGGGCTCTCGAAGACGGTCTTTATGTGCTGGGCGGCATGGGATCGCGTGGCTTCTGCGCCTCACCCCTACTCGCCGAACATCTGGCGGCAGAGATTGCACAGACCCCCTCGCCTCTACCGTCCCAATGGATTTCGCGCCTGTCACCGATGAGGTTCACAGCTTCATAGTCATGGACTTATGGCACTTTACGTGCGACCTTGAATAACATTGGTATTCAAGAAAGGCCGTGACCATGAAAGTCTATTCGTCTCTGGCGGTCCTCGCCGCGACTGTATCGTTCGCCGCCTGCGCACCGACCGCTACTCCGGATAGACTGCAACTGGCCTCTGCCGATGGCGCTGATGCCCAGTCCTGCCTCTATATGAATCAGGTGACCGGGTATCGTAATGCCGATGAGAACAAGCTTCTGATCACCGCCTCACTAGGTCGCGCTCTCGAGGCAGACTTCGTTGGCCGCTGCCCTGAGATGGACCCGACCGTCCATATCCAGATCCGCCCCGAGAAGACCGTCAGCTCGCGCCTGTGCAATGGCGACTATGCCCGACTGACCATCTCCAATCTCAGAAGCGAAGATAGCCAGTGCCGCGTTCGCATCGCGCGTCTGCTCACCGAAGAAGAAGCTTCGGCCAGCCTGCGCAAGAATGGCGGCCAACTTATCGGGCGTACCTCGCAACTTGCCCACTAATACCGCCATGGCAGATGTGTCACCACAGAGGCAATAACTTACACTATTGTAAGGTATTTATGTTCTCTGTTGGTGGGTGTAGAAGAAACCGCTAAAAGCGCCTTCACGTATTTATAAGTGAAGGCGCTTTCTTATTGCCTTCGCCCCATCACCTCTCGCGCCGTGAGATCATCGATTTAATGCGTCCGCTCCTCTCCCCTTCGCGTCGTTTCGCCATTGCAGCCGCCGTCGCTACACTTGCCCTAGCCGCCTGTGGCGGAGAGCCGGAAAAGCGCGAGGTCGCCACAACGACCGTCAGCGCGATCACCACTGCCATGGCCACCCTGCCCCGCACGGTCGTCGCCTCCGGCACGGTCACGGCATGGGAAGAGGTTCCGGTCGGTGCCGAAACCGGCGGCCTGACCGCCACGGTCGTCCATGTCGATGAAGGCACCTATGTCCGTCAGGGCCAGCCGCTGGTCCAGATGAACGACGTGCTCCTGCGCGCCCAGCTTCGCCAGCAACAGGCCGCCGTCCAGACCGCAGAGGCCAATGTCGCGCGCGATGACGCAGCCTTGGCCCGCGCTCAGGAACTGAAGGAAAAGGGCTTCCTGTCGCAAGCGGCTCTTGATCGCGCCCTTGCTGATCAACTGGCATCGTCCGCCAACCTCGCCTCGGCCCGCGCAGGGCTGGCCGAGACCCAGACCCGCGTCAATCAGGCCGTGATCCGCGCCCCCGTCTCGGGTCTTGTCGTCAGCCGCAGCGTGACCCGTGGCCAGATCATCCAGCCGGGTGTGGAGTTGTTCCGCATCGTCCGTGACGGCCGTCTGGAACTGGACGCTCAGGTGCCGGAAACCGAACTGGCCAGCCTGTCGGCAGGCCAGAGCGCCCGCATCACCTCGTCCCAGACCGAGCCTTCGACCGGCACCATCCGTATCGTGACGCCGCAAGTCGATGGACAGCCCCGCCTCGGCATCGCCCGCATCAGCCTGCAACCCAACAGCGGCCTGAAGCCCGGCATGTTCGCCCGCGCCGAAATCTCTGCCGGTACGCGTGACGCCATCACCGTGCCAAACGCGGCGGTGCTCTATCGCGACAACAAGGCGGGCGTCTATGTGATCGCCCAGAACAACACCGTCACCTTCAAGCCCGTGCGCGTGCTGATGCGTGATGAAACATCATCCTCGCTGGAAGGCATTGAGGCCGGTGTGCGCATCGCCGTCGATGGCGCAGGTTTCCTCAGCGACGGCGATACGGTCAGCGTTCAGGCACCTGTCCGCAACGCTCCGGCAGCCCCTGCTGCCGCAGCCGCTCCTGCCAAGTAAGGTCGGGACAGGTCGATGAACAACATCTCTTCATGGGCGATCAAAAACCCGATCCCCATCATCCTGATGTTCCTGCTGCTGACGCTGGCAGGGATGGTCGGTTTCAGCTCGATGCGGATCAACAACTATCCGGACATCGAGTTTCCTCTGGTCACCGTAACCGCAGCGCGCCCCGGCGCGGCCCCTGCGGAAATGGAGGTTCAGGTCACGCGCATCATCGAAGACTCGCTGGCGGGTCTGTCGGGCGTGCGCAACACCACCTCACAGGTGATGGACGGCGTCTCGACCACCCTTATCGAGTTCGAACTGGGCACCGACACCGAGCGCGCCACCAACGATGTGCGCAACGCCGTCAGCGGTATCCGCGGCAGCCTGCCTCAAGACATGCAGGAGCCGAACGTCCAGCGCATCGACGTGACGGGCGACAACCTGATCACCTATGTGGTCAGTTCGCCCACCATGTCGCCGGAACAACTGAGCTGGTACATCGACAATGAACTGACGCGCCGCCTGCTGGCGCTGGGCGGTGTGGGCGAAGTGACCCGCTCGGGCGGTGTGGATCGTGAGATCCGCATCGAACTGGATCCCCAGCGACTGTCTGCCTATGGCGTGACCGCCGCTCAGGTCAGTCAGGCCCTGACCAGCGTGAACAACAACCTGCCCGGTGGCCGCGTCACCCTCGCAGGGTCCGAGCGTTCAATCCGCACTCTGGGTTCGGCCACCTCTATCGAGCAACTGCGCGAGACGCTGGTGCCGCTGAACAACGGCGGCTCGGTGCGTCTGGCCGACCTTGGCGAGGTGATGGACAAGTGGGGCGAGCCGCGCCGTCTGGCCCGCTATAACGGTCAGGAAGCCGTCACCTTCGGCTTCAAACGCACGCGAGAGGCTTCCGAGGTCAAGGTTGCAGAGGCTGTCCGTGCCGAGGTCGCCAAGATCAACGGCTCCCAGGACGAGGTGAAAATCTCGGTTGTGAACGCCAAGGTCAAGGAGATCGAGGAAGCCTACTTCGCCTCGCTCGAAGCCCTGATCCTCGGTGCCATTCTGGCCGTGATCGTGGTGTTCATCTTCCTGCGTGACTGGCGCGCGACGGTGATTGCGGCGGTGGCCATGCCCCTGTCGCTGATCCCCACCTTTGCGCTGCTGGCCCCGATGGACCAGTCGCTGAACGTCATTACGCTTCTGGCGCTGTCACTGACCATCGGCATTCTGGTTGATGACGCCATCGTGGAAATCGAGAACATCGTGCGTCACATGCGCGATGGCAAACCGCCCTATGAGGCCGCCTTCGAGGCCGCCGACGAGATCGGTCTGGCCGTTATGGCCACCACCGGCACCATCATCGCCGTGTTTGCGCCCGTCGGCTTCATGCCTGGCATCATTGGCCAGTTCTTCAAGGCCTTTGCTCTGGCGGCCTGTATCTCGGTCTTCTTCTCGCTGGTGGTCGCCCGTACCGTTACGCCGCTGATGGCCGCCTTCATGCTGAAGCACACCAACCACGAGGACAAAGACCCGCGCTGGATGCCCGGTTATCTGCGCCTCCTGAAATGGTGCCTTGGCCATCGCTGGCTGGTGTTTGTGGCGGGCTTTGCCTTCCTCGTTCTGTCTATCGGTGCGGCCGTCGTCACCAAGATGTCGTTCGAGTTCATGTCGCCCAAGGACGAAAGCCGCGCGGCCTTCCAGGTCGAGCTGCCGCCGGGTGGTACTCTGCGCCAGACCGATGAACTGGTGCAGGAAGTCACCCGCCGTCTTGAAGCACGCCCCGAGGTCATCTCCACCTATGCCGCCATCGGCGGTCAGGAAGTGACTCAGGCGAACATTCAGGCCGACATGGTCTCTCGCGGTAGCCGCGACATGAGCCAGCAAGAGTTCCAGCGCATCATGGTCGATGAGCTGAAGACCATCCCCGGCATCCGCATCCGTGCGGGTATCGCGCAGGAAGGCGGCGGTCCGGGTGACGGCACCAGCTACACCTTCTCGCTGCTGGGTGATGATCCGGCCAAGCTGGAAGAGGCTGCCCGCAAGATCGAGAACGACATGAAGGGCATCAAGGGGCTGGCCAATGTGGTCAACACCTCGGCCATTGCCCGTCCAGAAATCATCATCAAGCCGCGCCCCGATGCGGCGGCCCTGATGGGGGTTTCAGCCGGCGCGATCTCGCAGGCTGTGCGCGTGGCCACCATCGGTGACGTGGACCAGAACCTGCCCAAATATAATCTGGGCGACCGTCAGGTCCCGATCCGTCTGCAACTGACCGAAAGCGCGCGCGAGGATCTGTCGATCATCGAGAGCCTGCGCGTGCCGACCAACTCCGGCTCGACCGTGCCGCTGTCGGCTGTGGCGGATATTGAATATGGCGCAGGCGCTGCCTCTGTCTCGCGCCGTGACCGCGCCCGACAGGTCAACATCAAGGCTGAGCTGGATGGTATCACCACCGGCGCAGCCGCCGTGGCCGTCAACAACCTCGACAGCGTGAAGAACCTGCCCGATGGCGTCCGTCAGGTGGCCGCAGGCGACGAAGAGTTCATCCGCGAAATGCTCACCGGATTTGGCATCGCCTTCGCGGCGGGCATCCTGCTGATGTATGCGGTCCTTACCCTGCTGTTCAAATCCTTCGCCTATCCGATCACCATCATGGCGGCCCTGCCGCTGGCTATCGGCGGGGCAATCCTGGGCCTGATCATCATGGGCAAGACCTTCTCGCTGTCGGCCCTGATCGGGGTGCTGATGCTGATGGGTATTGCGGCGAAAAACTCCATCCTGCTGGTGGACTATGTGATTCTTGCGGAAAAGGATGGCATGAGCCGCTTTGACGCCATCATGGACGCCGCCCACAAACGCGCCCGTCCGATCCTGATGACCACCTTCGCCATGGGCGCAGGCATGGTGCCGATTGCACTGGGCATCGGGGCCGACGTGGCCTTCCGTGCGCCGATGGCGATTGCTGTGCTGGGCGGGTTGATCTCTTCGACCTTCCTGTCCCTCCTCTACATTCCGGCGGGCTTCACCAACGTGGACGATATCGCGCAGTTCGCACGACGCCGCCTGCACATGCGTTTTGAAGACCAGTTCAAACCGGCAGAAGGCAGCCCACACGCCAACAGCATCAACACCGGGCCTGACGCCTGACCAATACCCAACTGATCAAACCCCCGGCCTGACGGTCGGGGGTTTTTTCATATTCGGAACAATCCCATGAAGCCCTCAGCCCGCGCCCTGTGGGACGCCTATCGCAGCCGGTACCCCGATGCGCCGCTGGAGCCGTACGAGACCTTCCCCTTCTGCGACAACCAGGAGGATGCGGACATCTGCGCCGATCTGGTGGTGCGCGGCATCAAGCGGGCCACCGCCGCCTCGGTTCTTGAACTGGAGCTGGCAGGCATGCGCCAGCCCATAGTGGGTGACGTGTCCGTCGTGACCCGATGGGATGGCGAGGCGGTCGCCGTCATCGAAACCACCCATGTCGAGATCAGACGGCTGGACGATGTGGACGAGGCATTTGCCGCGCGTGAGGGCGAAGGCGACGGCACCCTGAAATGGTGGCGCGAGATGCACGAGGCCTATTACAACCGCGCCCTTGCCGGTTCCAGCTTCAAGGTGGATGGCGACCTGCTGATCGTCTGCGAGCATTTCGAGCGGGTTCTCTGACCCAAGCTCACGGACAAACAAAAAGGCGGCTGGATCGCTCCAGCCGCCAAGTTGCTCGATAGTTTTACAGGATCAGTAGCGCAGACGCAGCGTCAGACCGTAGGTGCGCGGAGCACCGAGGAATGCACCGTAGGTCTGGGTATCGCGAGCCGGATTATAGAAGGTGCCATCCGGCTGAACGGTCGACTGGAATGCCGAACCCATCAGCGGCTGGTTGATAGCGACCTGCTTATATTCGGTGTCGGTCAGGTTCTGACCCCACACTTCCAGCGTCCACTTCTCGTCTTCCGAACCGAAGGAGATACGGCCGTTCAGAATGCCAAAGGCATCCTGCATCTTCCATGGCAGCAGGTCCGAACCGGTATTGTACTCGGTCATGTACTTGCCGGTCAGGTTGAAGCCAGCCCTCAGGCCATTACCGATAGCACGGTTGAAGGCGATGGAGGCCGAGGTCGACCATTCCGGAGCAAACGAAGCGCGAGCGCCTGGCAGCAGCGACAGTTGCGGGAAGTTGCCCGGGTTGGTCAGGTCCGCTGCGGTGAAGTTGCTGTACTTGGTGTCGGCATAGGTAACACCGCCCGACAGAACCAGACCTTCGATCGGGGTGAACCATGCGAAGTCGGCGTCAACACCGCGCGAGGTCAGCTCCGGGATCGATTCCACCACAAAGGCGGTGCCGAGGAAGGTGTTAAGCTGGAAGTCTTCGAAGGTTTGATCGAAGTAGGTCAGGTTCAGCAGGACCGAACGGTTGAACAGGGTGTTCTTCAGACCGATTTCATAGCTGTCGACGATTTCAGACGGGAACAGCAGCGAAGCGGTCGGGGTCACACCCGTCTGCACGCGGTCCATGTTGTAGCCGAAGGACTTGTAGCCCTTGGCGTACGAACCATAGAGCATGACACTGTCGTTGAACTTGAAGCTGGCCTTGATCGTGCCGCTCAGTTCGCCGTCATCATAGCTCTCGGAGATACGACGGTTGTCATAGAACGGGTTGGCCCACGGCAGACAGATGTTGCCGACGAGGGTTTGAGCACCCGGCAGACCCGCTGCGACATTGCCTTGGCCCAGAGCACCGGCCAGAGCCTGAAGGTTACCCATGGCGCCGGCGCAGGCCGCGCCGTTGGTGCCGATGTTGTCCTGCACGCCACGCAGGCTCTTCTCGTCCATGGTGTAGCGCAGACCCATGGTGATATCGAACTGGTCGGTCACGCGCCACGTGTTGTTCGTGAATACGGCCAGCGATTCCGTGGTCTGGGTGTAGGTGTCCTGCACCGCATGACCGACGCCGAAGCCCGGACCGGTCGGAGCCAGCAGGCCGGTGACGCAGCCACCGATGGTCTGAGCCGTCGCGCCCGGAGCCGTGATACAGCCAGCCAGATTCGGGCTGACCGGGATATTCGGGTTCACGGCGTTAAGCGACGAGGACAGCAGCAACGACAGGAACGGCGTGTAGTGTGCGCCATAGTAGTAGCTGTCGTCACGGCGGATCTGCTCGCGGGTGGCGAACACACCGACCAGCCAGTCCAGCTTGTCGGTCGCACCGGCGAGGCGGAACTCTTGCGTGAGGTTGTCCAGCGAATAGCCGTAACCGCCATTGTTCTCGCGGTACATGTTATCCAGCGTGGAGTAGTCGAGGTCCATGCCGTTGATGCCTTCCCACGTGCGCCACGAGGTCAGCGAGGTCAAAGTGGCATTCCACGACGGGATGTCGATGTTGGCTTCTGCCGACAGACCCATGTCTTCCATGGTCTGGCCGGTGCCGCGGTTCGAATAGGTCATACGGCTGAACGGCACTTCACCGAAGCCAGCCGACGGCGCAGCGATACGGCCACCCAGTGCGTTGACGATAGCGACAGTCGGGCCAACGCGCGTCTGCGAAAGGACGCAGCAATACTCATCGCGCTTGGTGTAGTCGGCGATCAGGCGGATCGAGACATCGTCCGACGGCAGGATCAGCAACTGGGCGCGGGCGGTCCAGAAGTCCTGGTTCTGGTCGTCGTTTTCGGTACGCGGGCCCGGGCCGCCAAAGACTTCGTAGAAGCCGTCACGCTTGCGGGTGCCGACGTAAACACGGCCCGCGACCATGTCATTGATCGGGCCAGTGACCGAGGCGTTGACGCCCCATGCACCGAAGTTGCCAGCCGTGGCCTCGAGGTTGAACTCCGGCGAGAACGAAGGCGCTTCGGAGATGATGTTGATAACGCCGGCCGAGGTGTTCTTGCCGAACAGCGTGCCTTGCGGACCTTTCAGGACCTCGATGCGGCTCAGTTCGCCAAGGTCACCGAAACCGACCGAGTTGCGCGAGCGGTAAACACCGTCGATCACAACGCCGACCGAGCTTTCCAGACCGGGGTTATCACCCACGGTACCGACGCCGCGGATACGGGCGGTGGTCGAGGCTTCCGACTGGGTCGACGTAACGGTCATACCCGGGGTCAGGATCTGCAGGTCCTTGATGTCTTTAACGCCAGCGCCATCGAGGGCTTCGGCCGACAGGGTCGTTACCACAATCGGCACTTCCTGCAGGCTCTGTTCGCGTTTCTGTGCGGTCACGATGATATCGTCGACCGAGGTCGGGCTGTCCTGGGCGGCGGCGATGCCTGCCATGCCAAAGGCAGCACCAAAGGCTACCATGGACGCAGTGTAGCGAAGACGAGTATTCAGACGCATGTGAGTACGGCTCCCGGCTCATAAGGCCCGACCGCAATCAGATGGCGGCCGCGCACGTTTCCTGTCCCAATTCCGACTCCGGCTCATTTGGCGGCCCGAGTTCAGATGGAATTGGGTATTACAAGCCGGGAAATCCGCAAGACAACGAAGTTATGCGAACTTCGATTTTCACAAATGCCATTCATTATGTGACGCGAAAGCGACACAATTTGATGACGCTAGGTCAAGGTTTTTGCTGGATTTTCAAGTTCGCGTGAGATCACGCACTCTTTTTATGTGTCATTCGACGCGAATGATTTCGCGCCGCTACACCTAGAACGAGTGCCGCCACAACCGTTGAGAGCACAGAACCGCCGATAACTCCGAGCTTTACCTCGACCTGTTCGACCGAATCTACGGCCCCGGGGAAGGCCAGAACGCCGATGAACAGGCTCATGGTAAAGCCGATTCCGCACAACAGGCTGACACCATAAAGTTGTAACCACGAGGCGCCCGAAGGGCGGTCAGCGATTTTCAGCTTGGTCGCAAGCCACGCCGCGCCAAACACACCGATCTGTTTGCCGACAAACAGGCCCAGGGCGATGGCGATAACCAGCGGCGCAAACATCTGCTCGACCGACAGCCCCGCAAAGCTGACACCGGCCTTGGCAAAGGCAAACACCGGCAGGACGATAAAGGCCACATAGGGGTGCAGGTCATGCATGGCATCGCGCAGAGGGCTGACACCCGTTTCCTTGCGCGGATTGACCGGAACAACCGCCGCAAAGGCCACAGCCGTCAGCGAGGTCGACAGGCCCGACTTGACCGTCAGCCACCACATGGCGGCAAAGCCCAGCGACCAGAAAGCCGCGGCCAGACGGAAGCGCCCCAGCACCGCCATCAGCGCAATCACACCCAAGGCACCAAACAGCGGCACCCACTCGACACCCTGACTGAACAGGGCCGCGATCAGCACAATGGCCCCGAGGTCATCGACGATCGCCAGTGTCAGCAGGAATACACG
>JAEZHG010000298.1 GCA_023436945.1 Pseudomonadota bacterium
CATCTGTGGCACCCCGCCCATTGTGGTGACATCGACATTGTGATCCGCGCCGATGGCGTGTGGATGCACGAAGGTTCGCCCATCGGTCGCCCGCAGATGGTGCGCCTGTTCTCTACAATCCTGAGAAAAGACCCTGACGGCTATCATCTGGTGACGCCCGTCGAGAAGATGCGCATCACGGTTGAGGACCTGCCGTTCCGTGCGGTTTCAGTGCGCGAGGAGGGCGGGGCGCTGGTGTTCACCACCGACCAGCGTGACGAGGCCGCGGCGGGAGAAGATCACGCGCTGGTGGTCGATACCGATGCGGAGACGGGTGAGCCTGCGCCGCGCATCCATGTTCGGGGTGACCTGTGGGCGCGTATTGGTCGCTCGGTGTTTTATGAGCTGGTAGAGAAGGCCGAGGAAATCGACGGGGCGCTGGCTGTGCGTTCCGGCGGCAAGGTGTTTGCGCTGGGACCGCAAGGAGCGGGGCTTTGAGTTCGCTCGTCCAATCGTCAGAAGCTTGTGATGCGCTGAAATCGCGTCTGCTGTCGAGGCTGGAGCCTGCCTCGGCGTGGAAGCCGGATCGCAAGCCCGTCCACTCGGATTTTGACCTGAACGAGACGATGGAACGCGAGGAGCGCACGCTGCGTCCTGCGGCGGTGCTGGTTCCGCTGATCGAGCGTGAGGACGGACCCCATGTGTTGCTGACGCGCCGCTCGGACAGTCTGGCCAGCCATACGGGCCAGATCGCCTTTCCGGGCGGGCGGCTCGATCCGGGCGAGACGGCGGTGGATGCCGCCCTTCGCGAGGCATGGGAAGAGGTCGGGCTTGATCCCGATCTGGTCGAGGTTCTCGGCGTCGGTGATCCCTATGAGACGGGCACCGGATTTCTGGTCACCCCCGTTGTCGGCTGGCTGAAGAGCGAGCCTGTTCTGAGGCCGTCTCCGGCGGAGGTGGCCGAGACGTTTGAAGCGCCTTGGTCGTTCCTGATGGACCCGAAAAACCACCGCCGCGACTATTACGACCGCGAGGGCCAGCCGCGCCGCTGGTTCTGGGCCATGCCCTATCGCGAGCGCTATATCTGGGGCGTAACAGCGGGCATCGTGCGTCAGCTCTGCGCGCGCCTCTATGAGGACAAGGCGGCGTGAGCTTGAACCTCAAGGGCCAAAGCTGGCTGGAATCCGACCGTTCAAAATCTGTTATGGCCGCGCTGGAGGCCGAGGGCGGCAAGGACTGTGCGCGCTATGTTGGTGGCTGTGTGCGTAATGCCATTCTGGGTGCGCCGGTTGATGATGTGGACATCGCCACGCAACTGGTGCCGGAACGGACGGTTGCGGCTCTGAAGGCTGCGGGTATCCGCGTGGTGCCGACGGGTATTGACCACGGCACAGTGACGGCGGTCCTCAAAGGTCAGCCGTTCGAGATCACGACCCTGCGCCACGATGTCGAGACCGATGGCCGCCATGCGGTGGTGTCTTTCACCACGGACTGGGCAGAGGACGCGGCGCGGCGCGACTTCCGGCTGAACGCGCTCTATGCCTCGGCGGATGGCACGCTACATGACCCGACAGGGGCAGGTATCGACGACGCCCTGAATGGTCGGATTGTCTTCGTTGGAGAGCCGCACCAGCGTATCCGCGAGGACTATCTACGCATCCTGCGCTTCTATCGTTTTCAGTCCTGGTATGGGCGCGGCGAACCCGATGTGGCTGGTAGCGAAGCCTGTGCCGCGCTGGCCGACGGGGTAAAGACCCTGTCGGCTGAGCGCGTGTCCAAGGAGCTTTTGAAGTTGCTGGCGGCGCGTGATCCCAAGGCAGCGGTGGCGGCGATGGATCAGGCGGGTGTGCTTGTAGCTCTGGTGCCGCAGGCTGATCGCACGACATTTGATGCCATGGTGGATGCGACCTCTGATGCCGTGCTGCGTCTGTCGGCTCTACTGCCGGATGATGCCCAGTCGGTGGGCGCGATAGCGAAGGCCTTAAGACTGTCCAACGCCCAGCGGGATCGTCTGATCGCCGCGGTCGCCCCATTCGATGCGTATATGGACGATCATTCTGCCCGCATCATGATCTGGCAGGACGGAGCCGAGGCTTTCACCGACAGGACCTATCGGGCGCAGGCTGCCGGAGCCGATGCAAATCGGATGCAGGCGCTTCGTCAGTTGGCAGTCGAATGGACCGTTCCGTCCATGCCTGTCGGCGGACGCGATCTGGCCAATATGGGCATCAAGGCGGGGCCACAGACAGGGCTGATCCTTAAAACCTTTACGGCCTCATGGCTGGCGGATGATTTCCCTGACCACGGCCATAACGAGCGCCTGCTCGAGGCTATTTCGAAGGTTGTCGCGCCAGAGTGAAACGGGTGATGACGGGGCGGTGGTCCGACCCGTTGGCCTGTCCCAAGCGGCGCTCGACAATGGCCAGCTCCGGCCCGTACCAGACCTGGTCAATCGTGATGCCAAAGATTGAAGGCACATAGGTGGGCCACGTGCCCAACGGTGCAGGAGCGGGCGTCAGGCCCATGCTGTCCTTGATCTGGCGACCGATACGGGCGCTGGAGACGCTGTTGAAATCGCCGGCGATGATAGCCTTACCACCCAGTTCAGGGCGGATATCGGCCATGTCCTCGACCTGACCAATCTGTCCAAACTGCATACGGAAGGGCCATGGGCGCGTCAGGTGCGCAGCCATCACA
>JAEZHG010000315.1 GCA_023436945.1 Pseudomonadota bacterium
CCACTCGTCCCAGTTCCAGATGTGGATGTCGGTGCCGCAAACAGCCGTGCGGCGCACGCGGATCAGCACATCCTCCGGTCCCATTTCAGGGATCGGTGCGGTGATCATTTCCAGACCTTCGGCGGGCTTGGTCTTCGCCAGCGCCTTCATTTCGCCAGTGGGGTAGCTGGTCATTTGATAACTCCGAGTTCCTTACCCGCTTGGGTGAAGGCTTCGACCGCTTGGTCGATCTGTTCAAAGGTATGGGCCGCCGACATCTGGGTGCGGATACGGGCCGCGCCTCGTGGTACGACAGGGAAGCTGAAGCCGATCACATAGACGCCCAGTTCCAGCAGGCGCGCCGCCATGTCCTGCGCCAGCTTGGCATCGCCCAGCATGACCGGAATGATCGGATGCTCGCCTGGCAGCAGGTCGAAACCGGCCTCGGCCATCTTGGAGCGGAAACGCTGGGCGTTGGCGAACAGCTGGTCGCGAAGCTTGTCGCCCTCTTCGCCCGCCGCGATGCGGATGGCTTCCAGCGACGAGCCGCAGACCGAGGGGGCCAGCGCGTTCGAGAACAGGTAAGGACGCGCGCGCTGCTTCAGCAGGGCCACCACATTGGCATTGGCGCAGATAAAGCCGCCCATCGCCCCGCCCAGCGCCTTGCCGAAGGTGCCGGTGACGAAATCGACCTTCACGTCATTATGCGCGAACGAGCCACGGCCTTTCGGACCAAGGAAGCCCGTGGCGTGGCAATCATCGACCATGATGAGCGCGCCATACTGGTCGGCCAGCTTACGGATCTCGTCCAGCTTGCCGATGTAGCCGTCCATCGAGAAAGCACCGTCGGTGGCGATGATGATATCGCGGGCACCGTCGGCGCGGGCCTGTTTCAGTTGCGCCTCAAGGTCCGCCATGTCCGAGTTGGCGAAGCGATAACGCTTGGCCTTGCACAGACGCACGCCGTCGATGATCGAGGCGTGGTTCAGGCTGTCGGAAACAATCGCGTCTTCTGCGCCGAACAGAGGCTCGAAGATGCCGCCATTGGCATCGAACGCGGCGGCGAACAGGATGGTGTCCTCAAAGCCGAGATAGTCGGCGATGGCCCGCTCCAGTTCCTTGTGGATTTCCAGCGTGCCGCAGATGAAGCGGACTGATGCGGTACCCGCACCCCACTTTTCCTGCGCCTTGATACCGGCCTGGGTGACGCGCTCGTCACCGGCGAGGCCGAGGTAGTTGTTGGCGCAGAAGTTCAGCACATCGCGGCCATTGACCGAGATCACCGGTCCTTGGCGCGAGGCGATCACACGCTCGGGCTTGGTCAGGCCTTGGGAGTCAATGTCCGCCAGCTCGGCAGAAACACGTTCATAGAATGCAGGATTCGCAGATTGGGTCATGTTTGCTCGCTACGCTGAATTTCGAGATTATTAAACCCCTGCTATGCGGAACATCTAGTCGGTTTTTCGATCCTCGTTTGCCAAGGGTCTAAAGGGCGACAAGACGACGCCCCTTCCGCAGGCCCCGAACACCTGATCCGGCGGGGTCAGAGTGCCGCCACCGGGGGCGCTGAGCGACAGCGATCCGACCATGGGGCAAGGGTCATTACCCTTCGTTTCATCAGGGATGACGCTCCAGCCGACATGGAACATGACCGAGCGTTCCTTGGTCAGGGTCTGGCGCTGTTCGACGTTTTCGGTGCCGAAATAGCTGTCGGTCGTGCGGTTAAGGGCGGGCGCGGGCTTACCGCCCCTGCCCTCCAGCTTCACCGTCGGCCATGCGGGCAGCAGGCACGGCTGGTCGCCCTTGAGGGTCAGTTCATAGGTCTGCTGGCGGTGGCCCATGCCTGCGTCCGTATCACCCACCTTCAGATCAATCTGCTGGGCGCGGCAGGGGGCCAGACCCGGCTCCGGCGCAGCAGAAACCTGCTGGCGGTTGCAGACCTCGACCGCCTCGGTGCCACGATAGAGCGTGCCTTGCTCGAGATCGCCCGTGCGATGCACCGCCCAGCGATACTCGGCATTGCGATAGGATGCGCCGCTGTTCACGGCCTCGCCCTGAAGGTTCAGCGTCTGGCCGTCATAGTTGAGGTGCAGCGTCCGCGCACCGTCCAGCGTCACCTTCATCTCCGTGCCGCTCTCGCAGGAATAGCTGACGCTTGAGACCTCAGGTTCGGGCGGCACAATCAGGGCGCTGCCCGTATCGCCACTCTGGTCGGTCTGGGTTTCCGCCTGACACGCCGCCATCACAGGCAGGATCAACAGAAGCGATGCTGGTTTGAGGTTCATGAGACTGTCCCGATGGGGCCGCACCCGAACGGCCTTTCAGACGGTCAACGCCCCATCGCGGCGGATTGCTCCGTAATCTTACAAGAAAGATACTTGCGTTATGATATACTATAACATATCACCGCTGCGTGCTCTCCAGTCCCGAAGAACGGGACGGAGCGATATGATATCTGTGGGATCAGTAAACATGACGACCAAGCGACTTCTCCTCTCCGCAAGCGTGCTTTCCGTCATGAGCGTGTGTGGCACTGCCTACGCCGCCGAGGACCAGAACCGTAACACTCAAGACCCGCACGACCACGTGACCGAGGTTGAGGAAGTGATCGTCCGCGCCCTGCCGCTGGGCCGTTCGGGTGATGATGTCGGTTCGCACGTTTCGCTGCTGAGCGGTGATGATCTGGTTCATCGCCGTGCCGCCACCCTTGGTGACACCCTGTCCAGCCTGCCGGGCGTGAACTCGGATGCTTTCGGTGGCGGTGCCAGCCGTCCGGTGGTGCGCGGCCAGACCAGCCCGCGCGTGAAGGTGCTGTCGGAGGGCGCAGCCCTGATCGACGCTTCTGAAGTTTCGCCGGACCACGCCGTATCGGGCGAACCAATGCTGCTGGAAGGCATTGAAATCCTGCGCGGCCCGTCGGCCCTTCTTTATGGTGGCGGCGCTATTGGTGGCGCAGTGAACCTGCTGGACAAGAAAATCCCGACCCGCATTCCTGTGAACGGCGGTGAAGGCGTGATCGAATACCGCCACGGCACTGTGAACGACGAGAACACCGGCGTGGTGGGCGTTACGGTTGGTGCGGGCCAGTTTGCCCTGCGCCTTGAGGCCGTTGGCCGCCAGAGCGACGACTACAAGATTCCGGACGACGAGCACGACCGTCTGGAAGGCTCCTATAACGACACCTTCACCGGCACGATCGGTGCCTCGTGGATTGGTGACAAGGGCTATCTGGGCGCGGCCTATACCGAACAGACCAGCACCTATGGTCTGGCGGGACACAGCCACGAGTTCGCCAGTTGCCACCCGCACGGCACCCATCTGCACTGCGGTGGCCATGATGATCACGGCCACGACCATGGTGATGATGACCACGGCGACGATCATGACCACGATCACGACCACCACCACCCTGCCCCTGAGGTTCGCCTGAAGAGCAAGCGCGTGGACGTGCGGGGCGAGTTGAACAACCCGTTCAACGGCGTCGAGCGTATCCGCCTGCGCGCGGGCCACACCGACTATCGCCACTCGGAAGTCGAAGAGGGTGAAACCCTCACCACCTTCACCAACATGGGCTATGACGGCCGTCTGGAAATCCAGCACAGCGAGTGGAACGGACTGCGCGGCGTGGTCGGTGCCCAGATCAGCCACAGCGATTTTGCGGCTGTGGGTCTGGAATCCTATCTGCGCCCGACCGAGACCGACAATTTCGGCATCTTCCTGATGGAAGAATACGAGGTCGGTAACTGGCACCTTGAGGGTGCGATCCGCAAGGAATGGCAGGAAGTTGCCCTCGACGGTCAGGACGCCATCGAACACGATCCGCTGTCGGTTTCAGCCTCGGCAGTCTGGCACTTCACGCCGGGCTGGAGCGCCGCCCTTTCGGTTGCCCGCTCGCAACGCGCGCCGTCTGCTCAAGAACTGTACGCCCGCGGCGTCCACCTTGCGACCAACACCTACGAGATCGGTACGCCCGACCTTGATCTGGAAACCGCCCACTCGTTCGAAGTCACCCTACGCAAGCGTGAAGGCAACCTGACCGGCTCGGTCAGCGCCTATCACTATGACTATTCGGACTACATCTTCGCCAATACGCTGGACCAGCACGAGGACTTCCGCCTGATCCGCTACGAACAGGCCGATGCCAAATTCACCGGCATCGAGGGCGAACTGACCCAGAAGATCACCCCGTGGCTCGATGTCACTGTCTTTGGTGACTATGTGAAGGCCGAACTGTCGGGCGGCGATAATCTGCCGCGTATTCCGGGTGGCCGTCTGGGCGCGCGCGTCTCGGCCTTCCAGGGTCCGTGGTCGGGTGATGTGGAGTACACCCGTGTGTTCAAACAGGATCGCATCGCCGATTTCGAAAAGGAAACGCCGGGCTACAACCTGCTCAACGCGACCGTCGCCTATGATTTTGACGTAATGCAAAACGCCTCGGCCCAGATCTTCCTGCGCGGTTCGAACCTGCTGGACGAACGCGCCTGGAGCCACGCGTCCTTCCTTGGCGAACGCGCTCCGATCCGTGGTCGCAGCCTGACCGCAGGGGTGCGTGTGCGTTTCTAACCACACGACATCACAGAGTTGAAAATAGTGGGGACGGGATCGACGGATTCCGTCCCCATTTGCGTTTGGAGATCAAAGTTTGCTGCTAAAGCTCTGAATGAACACAAAAGCTTCGCTGTTAGTGAGCGGTTCAGACAACGTTCACACGGCGCGGCGCAGTAAGACTGCAACAACGCCAATTCACCGGTCTCCTCCCTCCGGTGCATTTTACGGAAAACTCTATGTCGCCTGTCACGCTTTTGCTTGCCATCGCCTCTGTCGCCAATCCGGCGAACGACGTCGCCACCCAGCAACAGGTCGAACCCGCTCATTCTCCGGTTCAGGAATCCACCCAGCAATCCACGCAGGAAGATACCTATGACCTCGGCACGCTGGACGCGGTGGTTACCTCGCGTCGCGGTGCGGCTCTGGGCGGCTATGAACCCGAAGCTGTTCTGGATGCCGAGCAACTGAAGGCCTATGGCGCAGGCACCATCGAGGAACTGATGAGCCTGCTGGAGCCTCTGACCCGCTCCTCGCGCGGTGGCTCGCCGGTGTTCCTCGTCAACGGCCGCCGCATCTCCGGCTTCCAGGAAATTCGCGGCATCCCGCCCGAGGCCATTGAACGCACCGAAATCCTGCCGGAAGAAACCGCCCTGTCCTACGGCTATACTGCCGACCAGCGCGTGGTGAACTTCGTGCTGAAGGAGAACTTCCGCTCGGTCGCCCTGCAAGGTCAGGTGAAGCGCCCGTTCGAGGGTGGCCGCACCCAGGGCGAGGTCGAGACCAACATTGTCCGCATCGGTGGCACCCAGCGCTGGACGCTGGACCTCGAATACCTCGCAGACAGCCCGCTGTATGAAACCGAGCGCGATATCGAACGTCGCGTCGGCGATAATGTTGTCGGCGTTACGCCCGAAGAACTTCTGGCCTACCAGACCCTCAGCCCGCGCCGTCGCGGCTATGAGGTCAGCGGCTCCTACAAGCGCGATCTGGAAAGCGGCATCGGCCTGACCGTCAGCGGCAACATCCAGCAGAACAACCGCCAGACCTATCTGGGCCTGCCGGGCATTTCTGTCGAACTGCCTTCGACCAGCCCGTTCTCGCCCTATGCCGATGATGTGCGCGTACAGCGTCTGGTGGATATGCCCGGTGCCCTGAAGCGTGACAGCGACAGCCTGACCGCCAATATCAACGCCCTTGCCGACGGCTATGCCGGCGAATGGCGCTGGACCGTCAGCGGCGGCATCAAGCGCAGCGAAACCGAGACCACGACGGGCCGCGGTTTTGACACTGCCGCCTTCAACGCGGGCGTCGCCAATGGCACCATCGACCCGTTCGGCAATATCGCATCGCTGCCGCTGCGCCCGAATGACGAAGCCAAGTCGATCAACACCTCGGCTAATGTCGAGGGCGTGATCAACGGTGCCCTGTGGCAAGCCCCTGCGGGTGCGCTGAATGCCACCTTCAAGGGCGGCTTCGACACCCAGAAGCAGGAAGCTGAAAACCTGCGCGACGGTGTTTTCACCGACCGCAGCCTGTCGCGTGACCGTTTCAGCGTCTCGGGCAACTTCAACCTGCCGCTGTTCAACACGGACATGGAAGGCTTCGAAAAGTTTGGCACCCTGTCGGCCAATCTGAACATTCAGGCCGAGGAACTGTCGGACTTCGGCGGTCTGAACAAGTGGACCGTGGGCCTGAACTATGCTCCCATCGAAGCCCTGAACTTCACCGCCTCCTATGCGGATGAACAGTCGGCTCCGTCCATGGCACAGCTTAACGATCCGGTTCTGACGACGCCGAACGTTCCGGTCTATGACTTCGTCTCCGGCCAGACGGTCATCATCAACCGTATCGAAGGCGGCAACCAGGGTCTGTCGGCTGAGGACAAGTCGATCCTGCGTCTGGGCGTCAACTGGACCCCACTGAAGGACAAGGACCTGCGTCTGACGGCCAACTATACCCGCACCCAGACCGATGGCGTCATTGCCTCCTTCCCGACCATCACGCCGGAACTGGAAGCCGCCCTGCCGGATCGTTTCGAGCGTGACGCGTTCGGCAATCTGCTGCGCATCGATGCGCGCCCGCTGAACTTCGACAGCAGTCTGAAGGAAGAAATCCGCTGGGGTCTGAACTTCTCGACCGCCTTTGGTAAGCCTGATCCGGTCGCCATGGCCCGTCAGCGCGGTCAGGGCCGTCCTGAAGGCGCGGGTGGCCCGCCTCCGGGTGCTCCGATGGGTGGTCCGCAAGGTGGCCCGCCTCCTGGTGCAGGCCAAGGCGGTGGTCCGCGCATGGCCATGGGTCCGGGCGGCGGTGGTCCGCGCATGGGCGGCGGTGGCCGTGGCGGTCGCGGCGGCCAGATGCAGCCGGGCCAAGGCCGCTTCAACGTCAGCCTTTATCACACCTATCGCATGACCGACGAGATCACGATCCGCGACGGCCTGCCGGTCATCGACCTGCTGGATGGTGGCGCGACGGGTTCGCGTGGTGGCCAGTCGCGCAACGAACTTCAGCTTCAGGCTGGCGTGTTCAAGAGCGGCATGGGTGCGTTCCTGAACGCCAACTGGGCCGAGGGCACGCGCGTTTCGGGCGGCACCTCGGGCGACCTGAACTTCTCGGATCTGGCGACTGTGAACCTGAACATGTTCGCGGACCTTGGCCAGCGCACCAAGTGGGTCGAGAAGTTCCCGTGGCTGCAAGGCTCGCGCGTTTCGATCGGCATCGAAAATATCTTCGACGAGAAGATCAAGGTGACGGACTCGCTGGGCAACACGCCCCTGTCCTACCAGCCGGACTATATGGACCCGATGGGCCGCACCTTCCGGATCAACTTCCGCAAGATCATCTTCTAAAAACGAAAGGCCCGCCGGAAACGGCGGGCCTTTTTATTTGTATTTTCGTCCGTCATCCCCCGACTTGATCGGGGGATCCAGAACGAAGAACAGCTTTAGTGGTGATCGCCCTTGGGGCTTTCCATCAGTTCGATAAGCACACCGCCCATCTCCTTCGGATGAAGGAATACGACGGGCGTGCCGTGGGCACCGATGCGCGGTTCGCCGGTGCCAAGGATGGTAACGCCCTTGGCGCGCATCTCGGCCACGGCAGCGTGGATATCCTCGACCTCGAAGCAGACATGGTGCTGTCCGCCCTTGGGGTTCTTGGCGAGGAAGCCGACAATCGGGCTGTTCTCGTCAAAAGGTTCGATCAGCTCGATTTGTGCCGTCGGGGTATCGACGAAGCAGACCTTCACGCCCTGCGCCGGAAGATCGAACGGCTCGCCGATCTTGGTCGCACCCAGAATGTCGCGGTACAGCTTGATCGACTCTTCGATCGACGGCGTGGCGACGCCAACGTGGTTCAGATTACCGATCATCACTTCTTGTCCGCTTTCGGTTGGGCATAGCCCAGACGCTCGTTCAGTTTTTCGATCAGGTCCGCCGCCGTGTCGGCAATCACGGAGCCGGGCGGATAGACGGCAGCCGCGCCCATATCCAGCAGAGGCTGCACGTCCGACGGCGGGATAACGCCGCCGACCACGATCATGATGTCCTCGCGGCCCAGCTTGGCCAGCTCGGCCTTCAGTTCCGGCACCAGCGTCAGGTGACCTGCCGCCAGCGACGAGGCACCGACCGCATGGACGTTCTTTTCGACGGCATCGCGGGCCGCTTCGGCAGGCGTCTGGAACAGAGCCCCCGCCGTCACATCAAAGCCGATGTCGCCATAGCCGGTCGCCACGACCTTCTGGCCACGGTCGTGACCGTCTTGACCCAGTTTGGCGATCAGGATGCGCGGCGGACCACCGTCGTTCTCGACGAAGGCGGCGACCATTTCCTTGGCGCGGACGACCTTGGGATCGTTGCCCGCTTCCTTGGCATAGACGCCCGAGACGGTCTTCACCTCGGCGACGTGGCGACCGAAAGCGGCCTCCAGCGCGTCCGAGATTTCGCCCACAGTGGCCTTGGCACGGGCAGCCCGCACCGACAGTTCCATCAGGTTGGCATTGCCGCGTGCGCCATTGGTCAGCTCGGTCAGGGCCGCTTGCACCGCAGCCTCGTCACGCTCGGCACGCAGGCGTTGCAGCTTCTCGATCTGACGGGCGCGAACCTCGGCATTGTCGACCTTCAGCATCGGAATGTCGTCAACGACAGGGTTCAGATACTTGTTCACGCCGACTACGGTCTGCTGACCGGTGTCGATGCGGGCCTGGGTGCGGGCGGCGGATTCCTCGATACGCAGCTTGGGAATACCGGCTTCGATGGCCTTGGCCATGCCGCCGTATTCCTCGACCTCGGCCATCAGGGCGCGGGCCTTGGTGGCGATCTCGTGGGTCAGGCGCTCGACATAGTGCGAGCCGCCCCACGGGTCGATCACTCGGGTCAGGCCGGTTTCGGCTTGCGCCAAAATCTGGGTGTTGCGGGCGATGCGGGCCGAGAAGTCGGTCGGCAGGGCCAGCGCCTCGTCCAGAGCATTGGTGTGCAGGGACTGGGTCTGGCCACCGGCGGCAGCCATACACTCGATCATGGTGCGCGGCACGTTGTTGAACACGTCCTGCGCGGCCAGCGACCAGCCCGACGTCTGGCAGTGGGTACGCAAGGACAGCGACTTGGGATTGACGCCGCCTTCCTTCTGCACGGCCTCGGCCCAGAGCAGACGCCCAGCGCGCATCTTGGCCACTTCCATGAAGTAGTTCATGCCGATGGCCCAGAAGAAGCTCAGGCGCGGCGCGAAGGTATCGACCGCCATGCCCGCAGCCTTGCCCGCGCGCAGGTATTCGATGCCGTCCGAAAGCGTATAGGCCAGCTCGATATCCGCAGACGCCCCCGCTTCCTGCATGTGGTAGCCGGAGATGGAGATCGAGTTGAATTTCGGCGTTTCCTTCGAGGTCCACTCGAAGATGTCCGAGATGATCCGCATCGAGGGCGACGGCGGATAGATATAGGTGTTGCGGACCATGAACTCTTTCAGAATGTCATTCTGAATGGTTCCGGTCAGTTGGGCGTGCTCGACGCCCTGCTCTTCACCCGCCACGACATAGAGGGCAAGGATCGGCAGAACCGCGCCGTTCATGGTCATCGACACCGACATCTTGTCGAGCGGGATGCCGTCGAACAGGGTCCGCATGTCGAGGATGCTGTCGATGGCCACACCGGCCATGCCGACGTCACCCTTCACACGCGGGTGGTCGCTGTCATAGCCACGGTGGGTGGCAAGGTCGAAGGCGACCGACAGACCCTTTTGGCCCGCCGCGAGGTTGCGGCGATAAAAGGCATTCGACTCTTCGGCGGTCGAGAAGCCCGCATACTGGCGGATGGTCCACGGCGCACCGGCGTACATGGTCGGGTACGGACCGCGCACGAAGGGCGCAAAGCCCGGCAGACCCTCGAGGAAGTCTAGGCCCTCGATGGCGGAGGCGTCATAGGACGGCTGGACGGTGATGCCTTCGGGCGTGGTCCACGCCTCACGGGCGGGTCCTTGGCCCGTTTGGCCCAGTTCCAGTTTCAGCTTGGAGAAATCAGGGAAGCTCATTGGCCTGCCTCCTCGAACGCGGCGGCAATACGGACGGGTTTCAGCGGCTCGAACGCGCCATAAGTCGGCACTTCGTCATCGGCTTGGCTGACGATCACGCCGCGCGCGTCGGGGTCCACAAACTTGGTGACGCCGACGATCTGCGCCGCGCCGTTCTGATAGGCCTTTTCGGCAAACTCGCGGGCGCGGGCGATGCGCTGCTGCACAAGACCGCCCTCGAGGAAGGCGACGATGCCGCCCTCGGCCTCATAGGCCTGGAACTCGGTCCATGCCGCCTCGGCCAGCTCGCGGGTGCGGGCATCCAGATACCAAGAGCCCGAGGCCGGATCATCGACGCGGCCCAGATTGCTCTCTTCCATCAGGATCAGCTGGGTATTGCGCGCCTGACGACGGGCAAAGTCGTCCGGCAGACCCGCCGCACGGGTAAAGCCGTCCAGCACCACCACATCGGCCCCGCCGACGCTGCCTGCAAAACCGGCAGCGGTCAGACGCAGCATGTTCGGCCACGGATCGCGCGAGGCCAGCATACGGCGCGATGAACGGGCCTCGATCTGGGCCTGAACCTCATAGCCGAAAGCCTTGGACACGTTCGACCACAGGATACGCAGGGCGCGGATTTTGGACAGGCTGTCGAAATACTGCTGGTCCACCGCGACGCCCAGCGTCACCGAGGCCAGCGCCTTTTCGACCGACACGCCCGCCATCACCAGCGTCTTGACGTAAAGCACCGCCGACGACAGGGCAAAGGCCAGTTCCTGACCGATCGATGCTCCCGCCTCATGGGCCACCTGACCCGATGCGAGGAATAGGCGTGCTTCCGGATAGGTGTTCGACCAGCCAGCGGCCTTTTGCGCGGCCTCGCTGACGATCTTGGCAAAGTCCTCCGGCGCACCGCCCGAACGGGCATAGGCCGAGATCGGGTCGAGGTGAAACGACAGCTTGGCACGCGGCGAAGCCTTGGCCACAGCGTCCAGTGCCTCGCCCGCCTTTACCCCGTCAAAACCGGCATCCAGAGCGACCGGTGCCAGCTCCAGCGCCACGCCTTCCAGCGCGGTTGCCAGTGAGGAGGCATCCTTCACCACCGGACCGGACAGCAGGACCGACGCGGCCCCGTTCTCCAGATCGGTCAGCACCGCCTTGTTCATGGCGGCGGCATCCCCGCCCTCGTTGATGGTACGCAGGTCCCACGCGCGGCCTTCGCTATCGCTCGGACGCGGTGCGAACACCGCGCCTTGCGCATTGGCGGTTCCATAGAGGGGACGGGTCGCCAACTGGTCCGCATCCAGATGGACAAGGCTTTCCAGCGGGCGCTCTTTCAGCGCCTTGATGGCGGCATCGCGCCATTCAAGTGGCGAGGGAACGGGGAATTGGCTCATGTGTCTTACTCGAACTCGACCAGAACGTCGTCGGCGGCGACGGGGTCACCAGCCTTGGCCTTCACGGACTTCACCTTACCATCACGTTCGGCCTTGAGGATGTTCTGCATCTTCATGGCTTCGATGATGGCGACGGTTTCGCCCGTCTTCACTTCCTGACCTTCGACGACAGGGATGTCGACAACAAGGCCCGGCATCGGCGAAAGCGTCAGCTTGGAGGTGTCAGCGGCCTGTTTCTCCGGCAGCAGAGCATAGAGGGCGGCGACTTCGGGACGCACGATCCGCACGCGGGCCTTGGCGGCGCGCGAACGGATATCGAAGCCATCGGCGGCGCGCTTCACTTCCAACGTATAGGCTTCATCGTCCAGAACCGCGCGGAACAGCGACAGGCCCGGACGCCAGTCGATCTCGGACACCGTGACCTCTTCATCATTGATGATGACGGTCAGGTCCTCGGCCTCGTCGTAACCGACTTCGACCTCATAGGCATCCTTGTCGACCAGAACCGTCCACTCCGAACGCTCGGACGGGTCACCATCCTGCTCGGCAATGACTTCGTTCATGGCGACAGCCGAGGCGATCATCTGCTTCACCTGAAGGGCGGTCGGCGCAACGCCGTTGAAGCCTTCGGGGAATTCGTCCTTGATGTAGTTGGTGGTCAGCTTGCCCGACTGGAAGCGTTCCTGATCCATCACGGCGGCGAGGAACGGCACGTTGTGGCCAAGGCCCGCAAGGTGGGTGTCTTCCAGAGCGCGGGCCATGCCCTTGATGGCGGCATCGCGGGTCTCGCCCCATGCGCACAGCTTGGCGATCATCGGGTCGTAGAACATGCTGATCTCGTCGCCCTCGCGGACGCCGCTATCATTGCGCACGACATAGCCGTCCTGCTCGCCCTCTTGCGGCTGCTCATAGCGCACCAGACGGCCGATCGACGGCAGGAAGCCGCGATAGGGGTCCTCGGCATAGATGCGGCTCTCGATGGCCCAGCCGTTGATCTTCAGATCTTCCTGCTTGAGGTTCAGATGCTCGCCCCAAGCCGAGCGGATCATCTGTTCCACCAGATCGACGCCGGTGATCAGTTC
>JAEZHG010000100.1 GCA_023436945.1 Pseudomonadota bacterium
ACGCCATCCTGACCGAGGAAGCCACCACCCCAGACCCAATGGGCAATCGGGGCGTAAACGATCAACGACCACAGGGCGATGAACAGAAGCAGACCCGAGTATTTGATACGCTCGGCGAATGCACCCGTGATCAGTGCAGGCGTGATGATGGCAAAGGTCAGCTGGAACGACAGCCAAAGATATTCAGGAATACCCGGCAGAGCCGAATAGGCTGTATCCTTGGTGACGCCCTTCAGGAACAGGGCATCGAAGCTACCTACGAAACGGTTCAGCCCCTCGTCGGGGTTTACACCGAATGCGATGGAGTAGCCCGCCACGAACCAGACCAGAGTGACCACTGCGAATGCAGCGACCGACTGGGTGATGGTGGCCACAACGTTCTTTCGGCGAACCATGCCGCCGTAGAACAGGGCCAGACCCGGCAGGGTCATCAGCAGAACCAGAGCCGTCGAAGTACCAAGCCACGCAGTGGAGGCTTCGTTCAGTTCGAGCGGCACCTGATGTGCAAACAGCGCCGGAGCTGTCTCCGACGCTGTTTGAGCGACTTCAGTTACGGCTGTGGCGACTTCAGCCACCGGTGCTGCGAGTGCAGCGCCTGCGGCGAATAGGCTGCCTGTTAGACATGCCAAGGCTGTCATACCCAGCCTTTTAGTTGTGTAATGCGACACGTCGGTATCCCCCTATGTGATTGCGCATAAGCGAAATGTTTACCGCAACTGCGAAATCGACAAGTCAGAAAACGACGTTCAAAGAAAATATTTTGCCTGATTGAAGCCTTATTGTTGCCTAGACGAAACAAAAATCATTGTATTTCAGAGTGCTATTAAACCCATGCGCGTAACCAGAAACACTAAGAAAAACATATTTCAGACACAGGGGTTATGTGTGCGCGCGCGAAACCCGAACGCGGTTTACGGCAAACAGTAAGCCTTGATCCGCAAAACAAGCTCTGCGGTATCTTTTCGATATAAGGTTCAGTTTGTGCGCTGAGGCCATCAGAGAGATGGCGCGCCCTGCAGGACTCGAACCTGCAACCGTCCGCTTAGAAGGCGGGTGCTCTATCCGGTTGAGCTAAGGGCGCATTGGGCAGAGGCGACGGATAAGGGGCTTCGCCGTGCTGGGCAAGATGCCTTAAGCCGCTTTCCCCACCACAAATGCAAAACGGGCCGCGACTTGCGTCTGCGACCCGTTTGAAAATCGGTTTGACCGACCGCTTAGTGCGTCCAAGACTGCTTGCGGTTGGTGGCAAAGTTGTCTGCATAGGCCTTGATGATGACCGGAGCTTCGTTCGGCTCTTGCAGACGGAACGGGATGCCGTAACGCTCGGCGTATTCGACAGCCTCTTCCTTGGTTTCAAAAGTTAGACGAACCTGACCGTTCATATCCGTCGTGCCGCTCCAGCCCATCAGCGGGTCGTTGAAGCGAGCCGAGGCCGGTTCGAACTCCAGACGCCAATCGCGCGACTTGGCCTTGCCCGACTGCATGGCGGTCTTGGCTGGGCGGTAAATGCGAGCGAGCATGGGCGGAATCCTCAAAGATACAAAATCTCGAGGCGGTCCATACCCTTCCCCGCCCCCGTGGTCCAGACACCATTAGGCGCAAAAACGCTTTATGGTGTCGGTTTCAGGCGGCGCAGGTTGCCGAACCGGAGTCGATCCAGCGGCGTGCGGCGCGCTGGGCCTCGGCCAGTTCCTCGCTGCACATTTCCTGGCTCATCTCGCGGCGATACTCACGGGCCTCAAGCGAGCCTTTCATGGCGGCCAGATTGAAGATCATGTGCGCCGAAACACGGTCCAGCGGACAACCGTCCTGACCGGATGAATAGGCCATGCCCAGTTTAAACAGGGCATCGCCATCCATGTCCGGTGTCGGCAGCGGCAAAGCATCGGCTTCGGTAATCACTACCTCGGTCATTGTCAGTTCCTCCAGAGACAGGCGTTCTGCCTGATCTTCCCTGAGGCTCATTCAAATAACACTGGTTTGAAAGATTAGTTAATGCGCGCGCTGGCCGAAAAGAATCTTACGCGCTGCTTCGGCATCCTTATTGTTTTCAGCGACATTGCGACGATGTTCTGCACCGACGCCGCGTCCCTTCTGGACGGCTTCACGGCTGCCGACGCGCTCTACCCAAGCCTTCAGGTTGGGGAAGTCGTCGATATTTTGTCCCTGTAGCGCGGGCAGAACCCACGGCCAGCTGGCCATATCCGCGATGGAATACTCACCCGCCAGATAATCCCTGTCGGCAAGTCGGCGGTTCATCACGCCATAGAGGCGGTGGGTTTCGTTGGTGTAGCGGTTAACACCATAGGCAAGTTGACGCTGGTCACTGATCATCGACGGCGCATATTGGCGGAAGTGGTGGGTTTGTCCGGCCATGGGCCCCAGTCCACCCACTTGCCAGAACAGCCACTGATCGATCTCGACGCGTGCACGTTCGTCCGCGCCGTAGAATTTGCCGCTCTTGCGCGCCAGATACTGAAGGATCGCGCCGCTTTCAAAGATGCTGATCGGCTGACCATCCGGACCTTCCGGATCAACGATAGCCGGCATACGCCCATTGGGGCTGAGCGCCTGAAACTCGGGCTTGAACTGCTCGCCCGCGCCAATGTTCACATAACGAACCTCGTACGGCAGGCCCATTTCCTCAAGGGCGATAGAGACTTTCCAGCCATTCGGCGTGGGCCAGTACCAGAGTTCGATCGGGGCGGTCATCGGCGTCTCTCCATATGCTTGCATTCAAACATGGTCGGCAGAGGATGATACGGCAAGGGTGTTTGCGCATATCTCCGACAGGCAAAATCAACCTGACAATAAACCTGAAAATCCGGTTCAGTTTCGGTTCTGACAGCAGGATCCATCTTCGCGCTCAAGACAGGGATGTCCCGACGGTGACCTCACAAACACCGCAGGGCCGACACCATTGGAGCCGACCATGAAAACGAGCATCAAAGCCGCCATCGCCGTTTTGGCCCTGACCACGACAGCTGTTCCCATGCTGGCTCAGGCTCAGGATCGCCACCACGACCGCCGCGACCGTGGCGAGCGTCACGAACGTTATGACCGTCGTGATCACCGTGGCCCGCAACGTGACTGGCGCTCGGATCACCGCCCTGCCCCTCACAATGTCCGTCCGCGTCACGACGACCGTCGCTATGACCGTCCCGTCCGCTGGGACCGTAGCGATCGCAACTGGTGGCGTAACCACCAGGACTTCCGCGACTATCGCGGCAGCCGCGCCGGTTACTGGTACGCACCGGGCTATGGCTACTATCGCGTAGACAACCGCTATCGTGACTATCGCTGGCGTTCGGGTGCCTATCTGCCTGCGGCATACCGCACCTACTATGTGCGTGATCCGGGCTTCTACGGTCTTCGCCCTGCCCCGCGTGGCTATCGCTATGTCCACGCAGGCAACGACATCGTCCTGATCGCCGTCGCCACCGGCCTGATCACCAGCGTGCTCAGCGGCATCTATTAAGTTCTAAAGTTCAGTCCAACTGGCCCCGCACGGCATTGCTGTGCGGGGTATTTTTTCGTGTCACGAACCCTGACAAAACCGTTCAGACAGGGTTCATGAGCCCACCGCGATAGTCGGATCATAGGTTGTTTTGGGCAAGGACCCGAAAATGAAACGTTCTCTTCTGATGTTCTCGGCTGTGGCAGCTTTTGTGGTTCCGGCTGTGACCCCGATGGCCGTTCTGGCTCAGGACCGTGGCGAAGCTCGCCAGGAAGGTCCGCGTCGCGAGCGCGGTGGCGAGCGCCGCGATAGCAATGTCGAGCGCCGTTTTGAACAGCGCCAAGATCGTTCTGAGCGTCAGCAACGCCCGCAGCGCCCCGAACAACGTCCTGAACAACGACAGGAACGTCGAGAGCGTCCTCAACGTCAGGATCGTCCGGCGCTCGAACAGCCCCGCGACCAAACACAACGCCCGCGTCCTGAAGCGCGCCCACAGCGTCCTGACGGTGAAAACCGCAATCGCGACTGGCGCAGCGACGGCCGTCAGGATGCTCGACGCCCCGATGCCCAGCGCCCCGACCAAAACCGTGGCGATCGCGCAGATCGTCGCAACGATGACCGTCGCCCGCCCGTAACGCGACCTAACGATCCCCGCGGAAATGACAATCGCTGGGACCGCCGCGACAATAACCGCCGTGAATGGCGCTCGGACAATCGCGGTCAGGATCGCCGCTTCGAGCGTGAACGTCGTGAGCGCGAGTTCCGCCGCAACTGGAACCGCGACCAGTGGCGCCGTGACTTCGACCGCCGCCACCGCAGCGACTGGTGGCGTAATGACAACCGCTTCCGTGGTTGGTCGGGTGTTCGCGTCGGTTTCTATTTCGCGCCGGGCTATGGCTATTACAGCGTCCCGCGGACCTATTGGAACCGTCGCTGGACGGTTGGCCAGTTCCTGCCTGACGTCTTCTGGCGCTATCAGGTCAACGACTGGCGTACCTACGGCCTTGGCTATCCCCCTCCAGGCACGCGCTGGGTCTATGTCGATAACTCGATCTATCTGATCGACGATTTCGACGGCTACATCATCGAAGTCATCCGCGACGCCTGGCGCTGGTAACAGGCAAGCCGCCGCACAAAGAAAGCCCCCGAAGTCACTGACCTCGGGGGCTTTTTTACTATAGCACATCCCCTGCTTAGTCGCTCAAGCAGCGAGCCACCGCGTGGCGAGCGTTAGCGACAGCCGGGAGTTTGGGGGCCGCAGCCCCCAAGTCAAAACCTTAAATCAAAGCCCAAGCTTTGATTTAAGGATGTCGTTCACCGCAGCCGGATTGGCCTTGCCGCCGGTGACCTTCATGACCTGACCGACGAACCAACCGATAGCTTGCGGCTTCTCGGCGACGGCAGCAGCCTTGTCCGGATTGGCGGCGATGATGTCATCGACAGCCTTTTCAATGGCACCGGTGTCGGTGACCTGCTTCAGGCCGTGCTTCTCGACGACTTCCGACGGCGAGCCTTCGCCGTTCCAGACGTGATCGAACACTTCCTTGGCGATCTTCGACGAGATGACGTTCGTTTCGATCAGCTCGACCAACTCGGCCACGTGTGCGGCAGGCAGCGGGTTGTCACTGAAGTCGCGGTGGTCGGCAGCCAGACGGGCCGAAACCTCGTTCGTCACCCAGTTGGCGACCAGCTTGGCGTCACGGCCTTTGGCGGCTTCCTCGAAATAGTCAGCCTTGGCCTGTTCCGAGATCAGTACGATGGCGTCGTATTGCGACAAACCATACTGGTCCATCAGACGACGGCGCTTGTCATCCGGCAGTTCCGGCAGGTTGGCCTTGATCTCGTCGACCCAAGCCTGTTCCAGAACCAGCGGCAGCAGGTCCGGATCGGGGAAGTAGCGGTAATCCTGTGCTTCTTCCTTCGAACGCATGGAGCGGGTCTCGCCCTTGGTCGGGTCGTACAGGCGGGTTTCCTGATCGACCTTGCCACCGTCCTCGATGATCTCGATCTGACGGCGGGCCTCATAGTTGATAGCCTGCGAGATGAAGCGGAACGAGTTGACGTTCTTGATCTCGCAACGGGTGCCGAGGAAGCTGAAGTCGCCGGTTTCCTTGAACTTGTCGTAGTTGCCGACGGGGCAAACCGACACGTTCACGTCCGCACGCAGGTTGCCCTTCTCCATGTCACCGTCGCAGGTGCCAAGGTACATCAGGATAGTGCGGATCTTCTTCACATAGGCGACGGCCTGTTCCGGCGAGCGGATATCCGGACGCGACACGATTTCCATGAGGGCAGTGCCCGCACGGTTCAGGTCGACATAGGAATCCGTCGGCGACAGGTCGTGGATCAGTTTACCCGCGTCCTGCTCAAGGTGCAGGCGTTCGATACCGACGTTGAAGAAGGTGCCGTCCTCGGCCTCTACTTCGACCACGCCCTCACCCACGATCGGGTGATACAGCTGGCTGATCTGATAGCCGGTCGGAAGGTCCGGATAGAAATAGTTCTTGCGGTCAAACTGGGACTTCAGGTTGATCTGGGCGCGCAGCCCCAGACCCGACTTCACAGCCTGCTCGACGCAGAACTTGTTCAGGGTCGGCAGCATGCCGGGGAAACCGGCATCGACCAGCGAAACCTGCTCGTTCGGACCCGCGCCGAAGCCGACAGCCGCGCCCGAGAAGAGCTTGGCCTTCGAGGCGACCTGAGCATGGATTTCCAGACCCATGACGATTTCCCAATCGCCGGTGCGGCCTTTGATTACAGTTGCGTTCGCGCTCATGCTCACCACCACTTAGCCGGCTTGGAAACGAAGCCGGCGCTGTCTTCAATCGCGCCTGCGACCTTGAAGACGGTATCTTCATCCAGTGCCTTGCCGATGACCTGAAGGCCGAGCGGCAGGCCGTCCTTGCTCAGGCCAGCAGGCACCGAGATACCCGGCAGACCTGCCAGGTTGGTCGTGACGGTGAAGACGTCGTTCAGATACATGGTCAGCGGGTCGATCTGCTTGTCGCCCAGCTTGAAGGCGGCCGACGGCGTCGAAGGCGTCAGGATGGCGTCCACCTTGCCCCAGACATTGTCGAAGTCCTCGGCAATACGACGACGCACCTTCAGGGCGCGGACGTAATAGGCGTCATAGAAGCCTGCCGACAGGACGTAGGCACCGATGGTCAGACGGCGTTGCACTTCCTTACCGAAGCCCTCGGCGCGCGATGCGGCGTAGAGGTCATCCAGCGAGGAGAACTCTTCGGCGCGGTGGCCAAAGCGCATACCGTCATAACGAGCGAGGTTCGACGAGGCTTCTGCCGGAGCCACGATATAATAGGTCGGCAGGGCGTACTTCGTGTGCGGCAGGCTGATCTCGACGATCTCGCAGCCCGCTGCCTTCAGCCATTCGACGCCTTGGGCCCACAGGGCCTTGATCTCTTCCGGCATGCCGTCAACGACATATTCCGCCGGAACGCCGATGCGCAGTCCCTTGACCGATTGGCCAACCGACTGGGTCCAGTCAGGGGTCGGTACGTTCAGGCTGGTCGAGTCCTTCTCGTCGAAGGAGCACATGGAGTTCAGCAGCAGGGCCGAGTCCTTGACCGTCTTGGTGATCGGGCCAGCCTGATCGAGCGACGAGGCGAAGGCCACCATGCCGAAACGGCTGGCGCGACCATAGGTCGGCTTGAGGCCGACGGTGCCGGTGAAGGCTGCCGGCTGACGGATCGAGCCGCCGGTGTCCGAGGCGGTCGCAGCAAGGCAGAGGTCAGCAGCAACAGCCGATGCCGAACCACCTGACGAACCACCCGGGGTCAGTTTGGCGTCATCGCCATTGGCTTTCCACGGGTTCACAACCGGACCGAAGGCCGAGGTCTCGTTGGCCGAACCCATGGCGAACTCGTCCATGTTCAGCTTCCCGAGCATGACCGCACCGTCGCGCCACAGATTGGCAGTCACGGTCGATTCATACGGCGGCACAAAGCCGCGCAGCATGTTGGAGCCAGCAGCCGTCTGCACACCCTCGGTGCAGAACAGGTCCTTGATACCCAGCGGCGCGCCTTCCAGCGCACCACCCTCGCCTGCGGCGATACGGGCGTCAGAAGCGCGGGCCTGCTCCAGAGCCTTCTCGCCCGTCACTTCGACATAGGCGTTAAGTGCAGGATTTGAGGCTTCGATCTCGGTCAGGAAGGCCTTGGTGATTTCTTCCGACGAGAATTGCTTGGACTTGAGGCCGTCAACGGCATCAACCAGCGTCAGTTTGGTCAGGTCGCTCATACTCTTACTCCACGACCTTCGGAACGACGAAGAAGCCGTCGGTCGCCTTAGGGGCGTTCGACAGGACTGCTTCAATCTTGTTGCCGTCGCTGACAACGTCTTCACGCAGGTTCAGCGATTGGGCCACGTTCGAGGTCATAGGCTCAACGCCCTCCACATCGACCTCGTTAAGCTGCTCGATCCAGTTCAGGATGCCATTCAGCTCCTGGGCCAGCGGCTCCAGTCGGTCCTCGGGGGTCTTGATACGGGCGAGGTGGGCAACCCGCCTCACCGTCGCGGCGTCGATAGCCATGAAAATCTCCGAATAATCCGGTGGCACAGACGATAGGGAGTCGTCGCGCCTACATTAGGAATGTGGGTTACCGCTCCGTCGCGCCTTCGACAAGCGCTTCGCTATGTAATATGGAGCCCGAGTGCCAGTATTTGACCTAAAAGACCTGCCCGCCGCCTGCCCTCCGAACACTCCGTGGATCGGACTGGACCTTGGCGAGAAGACCATCGGCGTTGCCGTGTCCGATGGCGGCCGCATGATTGCCAGCCCGCTCAAGCTGATCCGCAAGAGCAAATTCACACTCGAAGCCGAAGAACTGTTCAAGCTGATGGAAGGCCGCAATGTCTCGGCTCTGGTCGTCGGCCTGCCGCTGAACATGGACGGCACAGAAGGCCCGCGCGCCCAGTCGTGCCGCGCATTCGCCCGCAATCTCGAACGCTTCCGCCCTGTGAACGTGGCGTTTCAGGACGAGCGCCTGTCGACTGCTGGCGTTGAACGCTTCCTGATCGAGGAACTGGACCTGAATCGCAAGCGCCGCGCAGAAGTCGTGGACCGCACCGCGGCGTCGTGGATTTTGCAGGGCGCACTGGATAACCTGCGCATCAACGACCCGACTTTCTAAGCACAAACAGAAACCTGATGTGACGCCATCCACGGATATGATGGCGTCACCCTATTCCATCGAGCGCGAGTCACGCCTATAGCGGCTACTCGATGACCCAAGCCGCCACCGTCACCGAAATCATTCAGGAGCGGCTGACGCCGTTCCCCAAAGATCACTTCCTCGCCGCAGCGGATCTCAATCCGCCCGCCGCCATGGCCTTGCTCGACCTTGCCGACGCCTTCGTCGACTTCAACCGTCAGAGCGCCAAGGGCGTCGATGTGATGCGCGGCCAGACGGTCGTGAACCTGTTCTTCGAGAACTCG
>JAEZHG010000137.1 GCA_023436945.1 Pseudomonadota bacterium
GATCTGGTCCACCTTTATGCAGGCTGCCCTGCCGAAGCTGGCGGTCCAGCGCATTCCGAACGGCCCGCCGCTGCCGGAAGGCTGGATTCCGCCCGATCCGGTTGGTGATCTGATGGGCAATGTCGCCGATCCCTATGCCAATGACCAAGTGGTTCTGGACGATCAGGGCATGCCGACCTATGCCGCGCCGCCCGCGCAGGAGCCCGCCCCCGCTCAAGCGGCTCCGGCCAAGCCTGAGCCGAAACTGGAGAAAGAGCCGAACGCTCTGTTCTTCTGAGGATTAGCCGACGGCGTGAAGGGCCGCTCCGTGGTCCTTCAGCCAGCGGCGCATGGGCTTGTGGTCACCGATCAGTCGCGTGACCACCGCCCAGTATTCCGGACTGTGGTCCGCGCGGACCAGATGCGCGACCTCGTGCGCGGCCAGATAGTCGGCCACGGCAGCGGGGGCCATAATCACCCGCCAGCTATATCGGATCGAGCGGTTGTGCGGGCTGCACGAGCCCCAGCGCGAGCGTGTGTCGACAATCGAAATCCGCACGCCTGACAGGCCCAGTGTCTTCAGATGCACCTCTGTGCGCTCGGCCAGAAAACGGCGGGCCTCGCGGCGGAACCAGTTCTCGATACGGCGCGAGAAAGCCTCGCCTTCACCACCTGAGCGCAGAACCGGACCTTCGGGGGTCTCATAAAGGCGCGCCGCACCTGCCCCGCCCGTTGCCTCCAGCCGCACGGTGCGGCCCAGATAGGTGACTGTGCCGCCGGCCTGGAGCGGGATCGTGTCGGGCGTGGCCTCCAGCCGCTCGGCAATCCAGTCGGCCTTGGACATGGCAAAAGCCACAGCCTGCGACAGGTGCTGGGGGCGCGGTGCAATAGCCACCGCCTCACCGGCACGGGTGTCTATACGGATCGAGATACGCTTGGCGCGACTGTTCACCGACAGGCGCACCGGATGGCCGCCCTGAAGTGTCAGGCGCTGGCCGTCGCTATATTTCGGCTGAAACAGCTTCATGTTTGGCGATGAAATCCCGAAGTCGCGGGTAGATTTCCTCGCGGAAACGACGCCCATTGAAGACGCCATAATGGCCGACCTCGGGCTGCACATAAAGCAGGCGGTTGGTATCAGGGATGTTCGGCGTCAGCACGTGTGCGGCCTGAGTTTGCCCCACACCGGAGATGTCGTCGTTCTCGCCCTCGATGGTCGCCAGTGCGATGTCGGTAATCGCCGACAGATCGACCTTCTGGCCCCTGTGTTCCAACAGGCCACGCGGCAGCAGGTGCTGCTGGAAAACGATGTCGATGGTCTGGAGATAGAACTCTTCGGTCAGGTCCAGCACCGACAGATATTCGTCATAGAACTCTTCGTGCTTTTCGACGCCGTCGCCGTCGCCACCGACCAGATCGTCGAAATATTTGCGGTGGGCGTCGATATGCTTCTCTTCGTTCATCGACATGAAGCTGTAGAGCTGCACAAAGCCCGGATAGACCCTGCGCCCCATGCCCGGATAGGGCCATGGCACGGTGTGGATCATATTCGACTTGAACCAGGTGAACGGCTTTTCCTCGGCCAGCTGGTTGGTCACGGTCGGGGACAGGCGCGCATCGATCGGCGAGCCAAGGAAGCTCATGGAGGCCGGACGGTTCGGGTGTTTTTCCTCGGCCATCAGAGCACAGGCCGCAAGCACAGGCGGTCCCGGCTGGCAGACGGCGACCACATGGGCGCGGCCACCGATAGCGGCCAGCATCTCGCGCACATGGTCGATATAGTCGTTGAAGTCGAAGCGGCCTTCCAGCAGCGGCACCTGCCGCGCATTGGTCCAGTCGCTGACATAGACGTCGTGGTCGTGGATGAAGGCCTCGACCGTGCCGCGCAGCAGGGTGGCATAGTGGCCCGACAAGGGAGCCACGATCATCACCTTGGGGCGGTCCGCCGTCTTGCCCGCCGCTTTCAGATCATCCGCATCCGGCACGAACCGCACCAGATTGCACCACGGCGATGACCAGAAAATCTCTTCGCTGACCTGCACCGGCCTATTGGTGATGTCGACCACATCCAGACGCCAGTCCGGCTTGCCATAGCGGCGCGTCAGGCTCTCGAACAGTTCGGCAGAGGCATAGGCCGTCCGCCCGATGGCGGTGTCCGATGCCGGATTGAACGGAGAGGTCCAGAACTGGCGCGCCAACTGCGCACCGAGCCGGAAAGGGACAGCCGAGTGATAGGCCATCTCGTGAAAGGCGTAGAGCATCTAATACCGCTCAAAGCACCCGTAAGACGCGGGCAAAGGATGCAGGCACGTGCTGCGACGCACAATCAACCACGCATCCGACGCCGTGTGAAGCTATCAGAGGTATGGGTTCGATCACGACATGGTCAGGCGCGATCAGCCGCGGGCCATCACATCTTGAATGAGCTTGACCGTCTTGGTTGGCCCCAGATCGTGGGATACGGCGCTGCGGAACTTGCCGTCCGGCCCCATCAGATAGACGGTCAGGGTGTGGTTCATGGTGTAACCCTCGCCCTCGCCTACCTGCTGATAGAAGGCGCGGTAGGCCTTGGAGGCGGCGCGAACCTGTTCCTCAGTGCCTGTCAGGCCAATCACACCGTCCGGGAAGCCGTCAGACGACAGATAGTCCTTCAGCATCTGGGGCGTATCGCGCGCAGGGTCGATGCTGATGAAGACGATCTGAAGATCCTTGGCGTCATCTCCCAACTGGTCCTGAACCACATCCAGAACACCCAGAGTGGTCGGGCAGTAGTCGGGGCAGTGGGTGAAGCCGAAGAACACCAGAGTCCATTTGCCGTTCAGAATCGTCTGATCCACCGTCTGGCCGTCCTGATTGACGAGGGTGAAGTCACCACCGACGAGAGGCTGTCCGGTCGAGGCGGTCTGTGCGCCACCCTGCGAACTGCTGCGGCCATTGACGATCACCATGGTGACCAGTGCCAGACCAATGGCAATCACCAGACAGGCAGCGGCCAGCAGAATAATCGGGCGACGGGGCATCGCGTCCTCGCAAACAAGTGGCACAAAGGTCATTCCGTCACACCAGAGTGCAGACGGGCACCGTTGCGTCTATAAAAGACCCGTGACCCGTAAAGAAGCCCCCTCCCTGTCGCAGGCCCTGTCCACCGCTGCCCACAGCGGGGCGACAAGTCTGTTTGGTCTGTCGGATGAAGGGCGCCGTGGACGCGGCCTGCCCCTGCGCACTCTGATTATTCTGCGCTGGCTGTCGGTCATTGGACAGACGACGGCGGTGCTGAGCGCCTATTTCGTCATGCACTTCCCGCTGCCCCTGTGGGAGTGTCTGGCGGTAATTGCGGCGGCTGTGGTGATGAACATCATCGCCATGGCCCGCAGTCGCCAGATCGGGTTGAGCCTGCCCGATGGGTCGCGCACGACGCTGCATCTTGGCTTTGACGTACTACAACTGTCCGTGCTGCTGGCGCTGACGGGGGGGCTGACCAACCCGTTCAGCCTGCTTCTGGTGGCACCGGTTTCGGTCGCAGCGGCGACCCTGCGCATCCGTCAGGCCCTGATACTGGGGGCCATGGCGATTATAAGCGTGATCGCCCTCTATAACTGGTCACTGCCCCTGCCGTGGATGGTGCATGAACAGCTGGTGCTGCCGGGTCTTTACAGACTTGAGCTAGGCCTCGCCCTAATGACGGGGATGCTGTTCGTGTCGGTCTATACGTGGAAGGTGGCAGCGGACGCCGACAAGCTGGAACTGGCACTGGCCACCACTCAGGACGTGCTCCAGCGTGAGCAAAGACTGGCGGCGATGGGCGGCCTTGCCGCGGCGGCTGCGCATGAACTGGGCACGCCACTGGCCACGATCCAGATCGTCGCGCGCGAGATGCTGCGCAGCGCGCCGGAAGGCAGCCCTGCCGCCGAGGATGCAGCCCTGATCCTGCAGCAGGCCGGACGTTGCCGCGATATTCTGAACCAGCTTTCGGCCAACCCTGACGAGGGCGACGCCATATATGCCGATATCTCTCTCAAGGCTCTGTTGCAGGAGGTGGCCGAGCCGCATCTGGGCTTTGATCTGGAGTTCGACATCTCGGTCCAGTCCGCAGGCAACCAGCCCCTGCCCCGCATCCGTCGTCTGCCGGAAGTGGTGCACGGGCTGTCGGCACTGGTCGAGAATGCCGCTGATTTTGCCACCCACAAGGTGACACTGACGGCCAGTGTGAATGCGGGCTGGATCACGGTGGATGTGGTCGATGACGGGCCGGGCTTTGCGTCCGACGTGCTGCCCCGCCTTGGCGAGCCCTATGTAACCACCCGCCCCCAGAGCAAGGTGCGCCGCGCGCTGGCCGCCCAGATTTCGGGCAAGCGCGATCGCAATGACGAGGTTATTGCCCCCAGTCAGGGTGGCATGGGGTTGGGCTTCTTTATCGCCCGCACCCTACTGGAACGCAGTGGGGCCAAGGTCTCTATCGGTGACGGTACCGTGCCCGAGAAGGGCCAGCTAAAAGGCGCGCGTGTCTCTATCCGCTGGCCGCGTCAGGGGCTGGAAGCCGAGAACTCATCGCGCGATGATATGGAACCAGATGTCGCAGTCTGAGGCTTCAGCCTTGACCTACAGGGACGGAACCCCGACCTGAGGGGCTCAGGAGAACGAGTAAATGTCCGAACTTGAAACCCAGATTGCCGCCTTGGCCGACAAGAGCGTCCTGCTGCTTGACGACGATCAGGCCCTGCGCACGCGCCTTGGCCGCGCGCTGGAAAGCCGTGGTTTCGAGGTGACGTTGGCCGGATCGATCAGCGAGGCTCTGGATGCGTTGCGCCAGAAGGTGCCGGCCTTTGCGGTGCTGGATATGCGACTGGAGGACGGTAACGGCCTGAAGATCGTCGAGACGATCCGCGACCGTCGCGAGGATGCCCGCATCATCATGCTGACCGGTTATGGTGCCATCGCCACCGCTGTAGCGGCGGTTAAGGCCGGTGCCGTGGACTATCTGCAAAAGCCCGCCGATGCGGATGATGTGGTCAAGGCGCTGATGTCGTCCGGCGAAGCGCCGGAGCCGCCGGAAAACCCGATGAGCGCCGACCGCGTGCGTTGGGAACATATCCAGCGCGTCTTCGAACTGTGCGACCAGAACGTCTCCGAAACCGCGCGTCGTCTGGGCATGCACCGCCGCACTCTGCAACGTATCTTGGCGAAACGCGCGCCACGTTAAGCCTTGTTGGGCGCGATGGCGCGGACCACCGAAT
>JAEZHG010000197.1 GCA_023436945.1 Pseudomonadota bacterium
CATCAATACCTACCCCCACGATCCAGCCGCCTTTACGCAAGGGCTTGTGATACGGGACGGGGTCCTGCTCGAAAGCACCGGCAAAAACCCTGTCAGCGTCCGTCGCGTCCAGTTAGAGGACGGGCAGGTGCTGCAACAGCGGCAACTTGATCCCCGCTTCTTTGGCGAGGGCCTGACGGAGCTGAACGGCACCATCTACACCCTGACTTGGCATGACGGTGTAGGCTTCCTGTGGGACGCTCAAGACCTTAGCCCCAAGGGCCAGTTTGAATATGAGGGCGAAGGCTGGGGCCTGACCCATGATGGTCAAAGGCTGATCCTGTCGGACGGCACGCCGCAACTTCGATTTTTCGATCCGGCCACATTAAAACAGACAGGTGATGTCACCGTCACGCTCAACGGTCGCCCGATCAATATGCTCAACGAGCTGGAATGGATCGACGGCGAGGTCTGGGCCAATGTCTGGCAATCCCCGTTTATCGTTCGCATCAATCCTGACAGTGGTCAGGTCACAGGCATCATCGACCTGCGCGGCCTTTTGCCGGAGGGTCTGGTAGCCAATCCCTATGACGATGTGCTGAACGGTATTGCGTGGGATGAGGCCAGCCGCCGCCTATTTGTCACCGGCAAGAACTGGCCCTTCCTTTACGAGATCCGCCTGACCGCCCCTCGCTAAAGGAAACTGTAGGGGTCCACATCGACCGTCAGCCGGACCGAGGCGGGCACCTTTACCCGTGACAGCCATGCACGCAGGAACGCCTGCATGTTCACGTCGCGGTCTGCCCTCACCAACATCCGCTTGCGACGACGCCCGCGCACCAAAGCCAGTGGCGCATCGGCAGGCCCATAGACCTCCAGACGGTCGGCATTGGGGATCGCTTCGGCCAGTTCACGCGCCGTCTTTTCCAATGCCATGGCATTTTCAGACGACAGGATCAGCGCCGCCAGACGGCCATAGGGCGGCATGACCGCCACGTCGCGCTCGGCCATTTCCGCCTCAACAAAGGCATCACGGTCGTTGGCGGCCAAGGCTTCCAGAACAGGATGCTCGGGCGTCCATGTTTGAAGCAGGGCGCGGCCCGGCTTGTCGGCGCGGCCCGCACGGCCCGTCGCCTGTGCCAAGAGCTGATAGGTCCGCTCTGCCGCGCGCAAGTCACCACCGCGCAGGCCAAGATCGGCATCGACCACCCCCACCAGCGTCAGGCGCGGGAAGTTGTGGCCCTTGGCCGCAGCCTGAGTGGCGACCAGAATGTCGATCTCGCCCTCGGCCATAGACTGGATCAGCGCCCGCGCCGCCTCGCCGTCCGGCACCGTGTCCGAGGAGAACACTGCCGTGCGCGCCTCTGGGAACAGTTGCCGGACCTCTTCCTCCACCCGCTCCACACCGGGGCCGACGGACACCAGAGTGTCCTCGGTTCCGCATGAGGGGCAGGCCTTTGGCTTGGGCATGGAAAAGCCCGTCAAATGGCAGACCAGACGACCGCTATAGCGATGCTCTACCAACCAGCTGTCGGTATCGGGCGCTGTCAGACGATGGCCACAGGCGCGGCACAGCACCACCGGCGCATAGCCGCGACGGTTGAGGAACAGGAGGCTCTGCTCACCCTTGGCGAGGTTCTGGCCGATCTCTTCACGCAACGGCTGTGACAGCCAAGTCTGTGGATCAGGCGGGCATTGGCGCAGGTCCACCAGATGGATATCCGGCAGCACCGCCACACCGTGACGGGTCCGCAGCTTCAGCCACTGGTATCGGCCCTGACGGGCGTTCCAAAGCGTCTCCAGAGACGGGGTTGCCGATGCCAGAACCACCGTCGCGTTTTCAATCCGCGCCCGTGCCACGGCCAGATCGCGGCCATGATACACAAGCCCCTCTTCCTGTTTGTAGGAACCGTCGTGCTCTTCATCGACTACGATCAGGGACAGGTTCTTATAGGGCAGGAACAGCGCCGAGCGGGCACCCACCACAATATTGCAGCGCCCTGCCCTGACCGCTTCCCACACTTGGCGACGACGCGGCGGCGTCACGCCCGAGTGCCATTCGGCAGGCGCCGCGCCAAAGCGTTTGGTGATCCGCTCGATCAGCGCCTGTGTCAGGGCGATTTCCGGCAGCAGAATCAGGATTTGCGCATCAGGGCGCGCCTTCAGAACCTCGGCGGCGGCCTCGAGATAGGTCTCGGTCTTGCCCGATCCGGTGATGCCATCGAGCAGGAAGGGCGCAAAACCACCCTTAAGGGTCGCCTCGGCCATGGCATGGCTGGCAGCGGCCTGATCGGGATTGAGCAGCGACGGCGCGTGGTCGGGTATAGGCGCATCGAATGCGGCGACCGCCTCGACCTCGAAGGTTTCCAGCACCCCCTCGTCTACCAACCCCTTGACCACGCCTGTCGAGACCTCTGCCGCGCGGGCAAGGTCGGCGGCTGTCATGGCCCGTTGACCGAGAGCCTCCAGCACAGCGGTGCGCGGGGCGGTAATCCGTTGCGGCTGGCGCATACCGACGCGCCTCACACGACGTTCCGGCTTGGGTCGCGGCGCGCGCAGCCCACGGATGGCGCGCGAGGCCATTTCCCCCGGCGGGTTCAGCGTCCAGCGCGCGGCCCACTCGACAAAGTCCAGTGTGCCTTCCGGCAGCGAAGGATCGAAAGACTTCTTTTCAATCGACTTCAGCTTGCGGTTGGAGCCTGTGGTTTCGAACACATCGGCGACAATGCCCCGCAAAAAGCGCGGTCCCAGCGGCACGTCGACCTGATCGCCGCGTGTCACAACCATGTCGTCAGGGACGGCATAATCAAACGCCTCCTGAACCGGCAGGGGCACAAGCACAGATGCGACTTTCACGAGAACTCCACCCGCGCTAGGACTTGGGACATGAAAATCTTCCTCGACACCGCCGACGTCAATGTCATCAAAGAAATCCTGCCTACCGGTATGGTCGATGGCGTCACCACCAACCCTACCCTGATTGCCAAATCGGGTCGTAACATCGCCGAGGTCATCGCCGAGATTTGCGATCTCGTCGAGGGCCCTATTTCGGCAGAAGCTGTCGCCACCGACTATGAGACCATGGTCAAGGAAGGCGAGAAACTTGCTGCTATCCACAAAAACGTCGTGGTCAAGTTGCCACTGACGTGGGACGGCCTGCGTGCAACGCGCACCTTTACCGACCGCGGTATCAAAACCAACGTCACCCTGTGCTTCTCGGCCGCCCAAGCCATGCTGGCCGCCAAGGCTGGTGCCACCTTCATCTCCCCGTTTGTCGGCCGTCTGGACGACCACGGTGCCGATGGCGGTCTGCTGATCGAAGAGATCCGCGCCCTTTATGACATCCAGGGCTTCGAGACCGAAATCCTCGCCGCCTCGCTCCGCAACACCGCCCACGTCGAGGCTGCGGCCATCGCCGGTGCGGACGCCGCAACCCTGCCGCCTGCGGTTTTGAAGGATCTGGTAAAGCACCCGTTAACCGAAAAGGGGCTTGATGCCTTCCTTGCGGATTGGGGCAAGACCGGCCAATCCATCCTGTAACTATTGACTGACCAAGAGGTCTTGGATTGCCACCTTCTCTGGACCTGATGGAAAACAACCCTACTCTTCACTGGCCACAAGTCCGCGAGTGGCTTGAGACACACGGACAGCTTCTGCTGGAAGACCGTGCCTTTCTGGAAGAGCTTGGCTTGAAGGTCGAGGGCCGCAACGTGGTCGACTTCGGTCGTGCGGCCCTGACCAAGATCTGTCTCTTATACACAAA
>JAEZHG010000208.1 GCA_023436945.1 Pseudomonadota bacterium
ACGCCACCAAGGCCGAGGCACTGGCCAAGCTGGAAAGCTTCCGTCCGAAGATCGGCTATCCGAACCAGTGGCGTTCCTATGACGCCCTGAACGTCCCCGCCGAAGACCTTTATGGCAACGTCGAGCGCATCAAGGCCTTCGACTGGGCGCACGAGCGCAGCAAGATCGGCAAGCCTGTCGATCTGGAAGAATGGGGCATGTCGCCGCAAACGGTGAACGCCTATTACCACCCGTTGCGTAACGAGATCGTCTTCCCCGCCGCGATCCTTCAGGCTCCGTTCTTCGATCCGAAGGCTGATCCGGCTGTGAACTATGGCGGTATCGGCGCAGTTATCGGTCACGAAATCATGCACGGCTTCGACGACCAAGGCCGCAAGACCGACGCCAAGGGCCAACTGCGCGACTGGTGGACGGCAGAAGACGCCGCCCGCTTCGACGTAGAGGCCAAAAAGCTGGGCGCGCTCTACGCCGCGCAACAGCCGCTGGAAGGCGTGTCGATCAATCCGGAACTGACCATGGGCGAGAACATCGCCGATCTGGGCGGTCTGGTGCTCGCTCTGGCCGCCTATGAGCGCAGCCTGAACGGCCAACCGGCTCCGGTTCTGGATGGTATCAGCGGCGAACAGCGCGTCTTCTACGGCTGGGCGCAGGTCTGGCGTGACAAGATCCGCGACGAGACCCTGCGCGAATATCTGGCCACCGATCCGCACTCGCCGGGTTCGGCCCGCGCCGCCACCCCGCCGCGTAATATCGACGCCTGGTACGACGCCTTCAGCGTCACTCCGGATCAGAAGCAGTATCTGAAACCGGAAGACCGCGTCCGCATCTGGTAAGCGAACAAGAGAGCCGCACCTCCTGCCGTCATCCTCCGGCTTGATCGGAGGATCCAGCAGGACACCAAAGTGTGCGGCTCTTATCTGGATCCCCCGATCACGCTGCGCGTGTCGGAGGATGACGAAGGCATAAAAAAAGCCCCGCCGGATTGCTCCAGCGGGGCTTTTCTAATCGCGTTGTCACCTGAGATCAGGCGACGTCACCATTAGCCAACGATGTCGGCGTCGGTGAAGAACTGGGCGATTTCGATGCTGGCGTTCTCGATCGAGTCCGAACCGTGGACCGAGTTTTCACCGATCGACAGAGCGAACTGCTTACGGATGGTGCCTTCAGCAGCGTCGTTCGGGTTGGTAGCGCCCATGACTTCGCGGTACTTGGCAACGGCGTTTTCGCCTTCCAGAACCTGAACAACGACCGGCTCGGCGATCATTTGCGAAACCAGTTCGCCGTAGAACGGACGCTCTGCGTGGACTTCGTAGAACTTCTTGGCTTGTTCTTCGGTCAGCTTGATGCGGCGTTGGCCGACGATGCGCAGGCCAGCGCCTTCGATCACAGCGTTGATGGCGCCGGTCAGGTTACGACGGGTGGCGTCCGGCTTGATGATCGAGAAAGTACGTTCGGTCATGGTGGTGACTTCTGTTGGAAAAAAGGGTCGCGGGCTTATAGCCTTCCGAACACCTATTTCCAACTCCCCCTTACAGTTGTCGAATTTCTCCCGTAACAAGCGGCCCAAACGACACGAACAGTTCATCGGGCGACATGCTTCAAATTACCAACCTGACCTTTAGCTCCTGGGGCCGCCAGTTTCTGGACAATGCCTCGGTCAGCCTGCCACCGGGCTCCAAGGTCGGTCTGGTCGGCCGAAACGGCATCGGCAAGTCGACCCTGTTCAAGATCATTCTCGGCGGTCTGTCGGCCAATGGCGACGAGGTATCCATCCCCAAGAGCGCCCGCGTCGCCTCGGTGGATCAGGAACACCCCGCCACGCCCGTCAGCGTGCTGGAAACGATTCTGGAAGCCGACAAGGAACGCCACGAGCTTCTGACCCGTCTGGAAACCGCTGAGCCGGAAGAGATGGGCGAAATCTGGATGCGTCTGATCGAGATCGACGCAGACAGCGCCCCTGCCCGCGCCTCTGAAATCCTCGTCGGTCTGGGCTTCTCCCAAGAGGACATCCAGCGCCCGATGGCCCACTTCTCGGGCGGCTGGCGTATGCGTGTGGCACTGGCGGCGGCGCTGTTTGCCGAGCCGGACCTGTTGCTGCTGGACGAACCGACCAACTACCTCGACCTTGAAGGCGTAGTCTGGCTGGAACAGCGCCTGAAGCGCTATCCGCACACTGCCCTGATGATTTCGCACGACCGCGACCTGCTGAACTCGGTCTGCACGCACATCCTGCACCTGTCGAACCGCAAGCTGGACCTCTACACCGGCAACTACGACACGTTCGAAAAGACGCGCTCTGAAAAGCTGCGCCTGATGGCCGCCAACCAGGCCAAACAGGATGCCGAACGCGCCCACCTGCAGAAGTTCATCGACCGCTTCAAGGCCAAGGCTTCCAAGGCCACGCAGGCCCAGTCGCGCGTCAAGAAGCTGGAGAAGCTGGAGCGAATCGAGCTGCCGCCGGAAGAGCGCGTGGCCCCGTTCATCCTGCCTTCGCCGGAACGCCCGCTGCCGCCGCCGCTCATCCGTCTGGAGGGTGCGAATGTCGGCTATGAGGCTGACAAGCCCATCCTGCGCAATCTGAACCTACGTATGGACCTTGATGACCGTATCGGCCTTCTGGGCGTGAACGGCGCGGGTAAGTCGACCTTTGCCAAGCTGATCGCCAAGGCGCTGGACATCCAGACCGGCGAGTTCCACCGCGACGGCAAGATGCGCGTGGGCTGGTTCCACCAGCACCAGATCGAGGCGATGGACCCTGAGGACACTCCGCTTCAGATCATCCTTCGCGCCCTGCCCGAGGCATCCGAGAACAGCCGCCGCTCGCGTCTGGCCCAATGGGGTCTGCCGTTCGAGAAGCAGGACACCAAGGTGGCCGCCCTGTCGGGTGGTGAACGTGCGCGTCTGCTGCTGAACCTCGTGGCCATGGATGCGCCGCACATCCTGATCCTCGACGAACCGACCAACCACTTGGACATCGACAGCCGCCGCGCCCTGCTGGACGCGCTGAACGAATATACCGGCGCTGTTATCCTGATCACCCACGACCGCTCGCTAATGGAGTTGGTGGCGGACCGCCTGTGGCTGGCCGCTGACGGCACCGTCAAGC
>JAEZHG010000044.1 GCA_023436945.1 Pseudomonadota bacterium
CTGGTTCGCCAGAGAGGGCTTCTCACAAGAGCGTGCCGAAGGTCAGGGTTCGGAACGGCCCTCGTCTCCTTCGTCAAACAGACGGAACTCGTGCCACAGGCCGTTCAGAACCCCGAAGGCCACGGCCAGACCAAGGCCGAGAATCCAAGCGAAATACCACATCAGTTTCTCTCCTTAGGCTTAGTAGAGGTCAGGGTTGGTCTTGAGCGCCGAGGTTGTCGAGCGACCGAACAGCACCTTATAGACCCAAGCCGTGTAGATCAGGATCAGCGGCAGGAAGATCACCGTGCAGCCCAGCATGATGAACAGGGTCAGGTGGCTGGACGAGGCATTCCACACCGTCAGGCTGGAGTTGGCATCAACCGTCGACGGCAGGATGAACGGGAACATCGAGGCACCGACCGTTGCGATGATACCCGCAGCCGAGACCGACGAACCGCCAAAGGCCAGAACTTCCTTGCGCAGCTTCAGGCCCACCAGAGCCATTACGATACCGATGAAGCCCAGAGCCGGAGCGATCATCATCCACGGATATTTGCCGTAGTTGTCCAGCCATGCGCCCGGTGCGGCGACCATGGCCGTGCGCAGCGGATTGGAGGCACCGTTGATATCCACCTCGCCGGCATAGCGGAAGCCCATGTCGCCATAGGCCACAAACAGACCGCCAACCGCGAACAGGACGATGCCCAGCAGGCCTGACACAAAAGCGATCTTGCGGGCGCGTTCCTGAACCGGACCATGCTCGGCCTTCAGACCCAGCCATGCGGCACCGTGCAGCACCAGCATGGTCACCGACAGAAGGCCAGCAACCAGCGTGAACGGGGTGAACAGCCCCAGAAGATTGCCGTCGTAGAAGGCGCGCATCGTGTCATCGAGGCGGAAGGGTGCGCCCGAAAGCACATTGCCCATGGCTACACCGAACACCAGCGCCGGAACAAAGCCGCCCACAAACAGGCACCAGTCCCAGAACGAACGCCATTTGGCCTCTGGACGCTTGGAGCGATATTTGAAGCTGACCGGACGCAGGATCAAAGCCGACAGCACCAGGAACATCGCCAGATAGAAGCCGGAGAAGCTGACGGCATAGACGAACGGCCATGCGGCAAAGATCGCGCCGCCGCCGAGGATGAACCAGACTTGGTTCCCCTCCCACGTCGCGCCCACAGTGTTGATCACCATGCGACGCTCTTCATCCGTCTTGGCAACGAACGGCAGCAGGGCACCGACGCCGAGGTCGAACCCGTCGGTCAGGGCAAAGGCGATCAGCAGAATGCCGACCAGTGCCCACCAGATCACGCGAAGCGTGGCAAAATCGAGAAGCAGTTCCATCTTCGATTATCCTTCTTGGCCCGCCACGGCGTCTTCGCCGTCATACAGAGCCTGCTGTTCCTGTTCGTGGAACGGACCCTTCTTGATGGTGCGGACGATCAGGCCGACTTCGACCACGGCCAGCGCGCCATAAAGAACGGTAAAGCCGACGATGGTGGCCCACAGTTGCGGCACCGTCAGGCTGGAAGCACCGAGGAAGGTCGGCAGAACGCCCTCAACGGCCCACGGTTGGCGACCGACTTCGGCCAGAACCCAACCGAACTCGGCGGCAATCCACGGCAACGGAATGGCCAGTATGGCCAGACGCAGGAACCACTTGGTCTCATGCTTGCGCAGGGTGCACAGCACGAAGGCCGTGCCGAACAGGCCGATCATCAGGAAACCGATGCCAGCCATAGCGCGGAACGACCAGAACATGACCGGCACGTTCGGAACAGTGAACCATGCCGCTTCCTTAATCTGCTCAGGCGAAGCCAGACGCGGATCTTCGACATAGCGTTTCAGCAGCAGACCATAGCCAAGGTCGTTACGAACCTTCTCGAACTCGCCACGGGCCACCATGTCGGTCGGATCAGCCTTGATCTTCTCAAGCTGATCATAGGCGATGACACCGCGCTCGATACGGTCTTCGGAAATGGCAACCAGTTCGAGGATACCGGCAACCGGCTTGTCCACGCTGCGGGTTGCGATCAGACCCAGCACGTACGGCACCTTGACCTCATAGTGGGTCTCACGGTCCTTCAGGCTCGGGAAGCCGATGGCCGTCAGGCCGGCAGGCGCTTCCTCGGTGTGCCACATGGCCTCGAGGGCGGCGAGCTTCATCTTCTGGTTATCGGTCAGGGCGTAGCCCGACTCATCGCCCAGCACGACGACTGACAGCGACGAGGCCAGACCGAAAGCCGCAGCCACAGTCATCGAACGCTTGGCAAAGCCCTTGTGCTTGCCCTTCAGCAGATAGATGGCCGAAACGCCCAGAACAAAGACCGAGGCGATCACATAGCCAGCCGATACCGTCTGCACGAACTTGGCCTGTGCGACCGGATTGAACAGCACTGCCATGAAGTCCACGACTTCCATACGCATGGTGTCGGCGTTGAAGGCCGCGCCGACCGGATTTTGCATCCAGCCGTTCGCGATCAGGATCCACAGCGCCGACAGGTTGGTGCCCAGCGCCACCATGAAGGTGACGAACAGGTGGGCGTGCGGCTTCAGCTTGTCCCAGCCGAAGAACATCAGGCCCACGAAGGTCGCTTCAAGGAAGAAGGCCATCAGACCTTCAATGGCCAGCGGCGCACCGAAGATGTCACCCACATAGTGGGAATAGTAGGACCAGTTCATGCCGAACTGGAACTCCATGGTGATGCCCGTGGCGACGCCCAGCACGAAGTTGATGCCGAACAGCGTACCCCAGAAACGGGTAATCGTCCGCCAGATCGGGCGGCGGGTCATCACATAGATCGACTCCATGATGACCAGCATGAAGGACAGCCCCAATGTGAGGGGCACGAATAGAAAGTGGTACAGCGCCGTCAGTGCGAACTGAAGGCGCGATAGGTCCACGACCGCAAGGTCGATCATGACATATGGCTCCTGACCGCCGGCGAGGGGGCCGGCATTGAAGGCCGACTAGACTTTCTACGGGCCGTCGGCCTTGATCCTGATCAAAGCACTTCAAACAGGCTTGCCTTAGGGGTCATTTTGACCAATCGGGCACGCACACGCGGGATCATCATATCCCGCCTTACTAGGACGCCTGACAAAACAAAGCCGCCGGAACTGGCGCGGCAAGGATTGATGATGACCGATACGGCTGCGGACAAGAAGGCCCATGCAAGATGGCTGGCAACCGCCACATCACCTTGGAAACGGCCCGCCACACTGGCTACCGTGCTGGTCATCGCCGATGTCGTTCCTGCCATCGGTTTTGCCGCAGGGCTGGGGCTTTCGCTCGGGGCACTGGTCGAGGCCGTGCCATGGGACAACCCCACGCGCCTTGGCTTCTTTGCCGCTATGGCTCTGGCCCTGCCGGGGGCGGCTCTGGCGATCGTCAGCCTGATCCTTCGCGCCGCCCTGTCCTATTTCGCCACGACAGTTGCCGCCAATGCCTCCCGCCAGACCAAGAGCGGTCTGCGACGCAAGCTGATGGGCGGCCTCTTCTCAGGCCGTCTTAGCGATTCATCGGCCATGGCCGCCGTAGTCGAGGGTATCGACACGCTGGAAGGCCACGTCTCGCGCTTTACCCCTGCTCGCAAAGCCGCCGCCATCGCGCCGCTGCTGCTGATCCTCGCCGCCGCCGTTGTCAGTCCGTTCAGCGCGGGCATTCTGGTCTTTACGCTGACGCCCTTTATCGTCGGGATGATCCTGACCGGCATGGCCGCCGCCGCAGAGAGCCGTAAACAGTTCGAGGCCATGGAGCGCCTGTCTGGCCTGTTCATCGACCGTGTTCGCAGCCTGCCCGCAATCCTCGCATTTCAAGCCGAGGCCAATGAGACCCGCCGCATCGAACGCAGCGCCAAGGAACTGGCCCACCGCACCTCCAAGGTTCTGAAGGTCGCCTTCCTGTCCTCGGCGATATTGGAGTTCTTCTCGGCCTTGGCTGTGGCTTTGGTGGCGGTCTATTGCGGCTTCAACCTGCTACGCATCCTGCCCTTCCCTGCGCCGGATATGCTGTCACTGGGTCAGGCCTTCTTCTTACTGGCCTTGGCACCAGAGGTTTACCAGCCGATGCGCCGCCTCGCCGCCGCCTATCATGACCGTCAGGCAGCAGAGGCCGCCGTGTCTCATCTAATGGCGCTGGAACAGGCACAGCCTCAGACGCCAAAGCTCGCCCCTAGCGTTCCGGCACAGGCCCCGTCGCTCGTCTATCGCCAAGTCTCCATCACCTATGGCGACACACAACCCGTTGTGAAGGATTTCAACCTCGATGCCGAGGCAGGCAGCATCACGGTTCTGGTCGGTCCCAGCGGTTCGGGCAAATCCAGTCTGATGCACCTGTTGCTGGGTCTGTCCCCGCTGTCGTCCGGCGAGGTTCGTCTGGGAGGTCATCTGGTCGATGGCCAGACCGACTTCAGCCCTTGGATCGCCTATGCGGGGCAATCCCCCATCGTCATCCCTGGCACGCTGGCCGACAACATTGCACTGGCCTACCCGCAAGCCACCAGCCGCCAGATTTTCGAAGCCGCCGCCTTGGCGGGTCTCTATGGCGATATGGACCGCAGGATCGACGAGCGCGGCGGCGGCTTGTCGGGCGGAGAGCGCCGACGCCTCGGCCTTGCCCGCGCCTTCCTGAAACCCGCCCCTGTGCTCTTGTTGGACGAACCCACCGCTCACCTCGACCACGCCTCCGAACAGGCGCTCTTGCCCATCATCCGCAAGGCCGCCGAAGGCCGCTCCACCCTGATCGCCACCCATTCCGATGCCGTGACCGCCCTTGCAGATACGGTGATCCAACTCTGATGCCCGACATGTCCCGTATCCAGAAACTGATCCGCCAGCAGGAAGCCGCCCAGCGACCGCGCCTGATGGCAGCCGCCGCCTGTGCCGTCGTTGTCTCGGTTGGCGCTATTGTACTTCTCGGCCTTTCCGGCTGGTTCCTGACGGCGTCGGCGCTGGCAGGCCTCGGAGGCGTGCTCGTCGCCAAGGCCTTCAACTATATGATCCCCAGCGCCATGATCCGCCTGCTGGCGATCATCCGCACCGCGGGCCGCTATGGCGAACGGATCACCGGACATGATGCGGCGCTCAACGCCCTAGCCGCCCTTCGCCCGCAACTCTTCGAGGGCCTTGCCCGCGCTCCTGTCAGCCACAGCCTGTCGCTGTCCAGCGGCGAGGCTTCTGCCCGTCTGATGCAGGATGTGGATGCCGTCCAGAACCGTTTTGTGCGCCTCTCGGCTCCATGGGGCGCTGCGACGGCGGTGCTGGCCGGTCTGATCCTCTGCGCCTTCGCCGGATGGGACACGGCCCTGGCTGTCATGGTCCTGACGCTCGCTGGCATGGGTGTCGCCGCCCTGATCGGTCGCAAGCTCAGCGCGCGGGCTGGTCGCGAGGTGCAAACTCGCGCTGGCGCTCTGAAAAACGAAATGTCGGCCCTCGTCGCCGCTGCGCCAGAGCTGCGCGCCTATGCCATGACGGACTGGGCCTGCAACGCCATCGCCGCCAAGGCCGATGCCTATGATCACGCCACCGAACGCCTCACTCGTTCCGGCGCGGCCATCATGGCCAGTCAGGTCGTGTTCATGGCCTTGGCGGTGTGCGCAGTTTATCTGACATCAATCGGTGGTCACCCTGCCCTGACCGCGCTTGCCATGCTCGGTGCCGTCGCCTCCATCGACGCAGCGGGCACTTTGATGACCGCCATACGCCAGAACGGATCGGTGCAAGCCGCCACCCAACGCCTTGATGAACTTCTGGGTGAAGAGACGCTTGAGACTTCGGGTATTCCGCTGGCCGCACAGATCTGCATCAACGGCCTCAGCACCATTACGCCGCGCCACCGCCTTGGCATTATCGGAGCCTCGGGCGCAGGTAAGACGACCCTGATCGAGCGTCTGATGCTGCTTCGCCCCGCGATGGAGGGTGAGGTCACTCTTGGTGGTCAGGACCTGACCAAGCTTACCCCGCTTCGCGCCCGCGCCCTGTTTGCCTATGCCCCGCAGCAGGCGCAGTTCATTTCCGGCACCGTTGCAGAGAACCTTCGCCTCGCCGCGCCAAAGGCCACCGACCACCAGCTCTGGACGGCTCTGGAAGACGCCTGCATCGCCGAGCGTTTCCGCAACAGCCCGCTTGGACTGAAGACCCCGCTGGGCGAGAACGCCGCACTTCTGTCGGGTGGCGAGCGCCGTCGTCTCGGCCTTGCCCGCGCCTATCTGCGAGCCGCGCCGTTCCTCATTCTGGATGAACCAACCGAGGGCCTCGATGCCGCTCTTGAAGAACAGGTGATCCAGCGTCTGGATGCACGATTGAAAGCCAATGGCCAGGGCCTGATCCTTGTCAGCCACCGCCCTGCCCCCCTGACGCTTTGCCCGTTGAAAGCCAGCGTTAGCGGGTTGAAGCACGACGGTCGCGTGGACATTGCGCCGCTACAAAACATCGGCCCGGTAAAGGCGGTCTCCTGAAAATTACAGCGTTTGATCTAGCGCAAAGACCGGCTTTCAAGCCCGCCCTAGATTGCTTGCATAAGGAGATCAGCTCATGCCTGCTTTCGTCATTGCACCCGTCGTCGCTATCGCTTCCGCGTTTCTGACCTTTATGCTTGTGCTGGGTTTCTTCAGCGTCTGGAGCAACATGGCCCGCTGAGCACCCTACTCAAAAAGGCATTTCTCCCTGCCTTTGCCAGTCCTGCAAAAAAGGCCCGCCAGATCATCTGGCGGGCCTTTTGTATTTCAGGTGAGGGACCGATTATTCCTCGGTCGCTTCCTTAGAGTTTTCCTGAGGAAGGACCGCACGGAAGATCAGCTTGTCGATACGACAGTCATCCATGTCGATGACCTCAACCTCGAAGCGACCCAATTGAAGAATTTCACCTTCATCCGGCAGACGCGACAGGTGGTGGAGAACCAGGCCCGCGACGGTGTGGAAACCGTCATGTTCGCCGAACTCCTCACCCAGCGCCTCGCCCAGTTCGTCCAGATCGGTCTGGCCATCAACGGCCCAGCTACCGTCTTCACGCTGGCGGATGCCGGTGTCGATCTCGTCGTGGTCTTCGTTGAAGTCACCGGCGATCATTTCCAGCAGGTCTGTCGCGGTCACAACGCCATCGAAGTTACCATACTCGTCCACCACAAAGGCCATGTGAACGCGCGAGTTCTTGAGGATCTCAAGCGCCTTCAGGATCGAGGTGGACTGCGGGATGAAGGCCGGCTCGTTGATCAGGCCTTCGACCTGAACCTTGCCGGTATCCAGCATGGAATCCAGAACGTCCTTCTTGTGCACCACGCCCAGCGGGCTATCGATGTCGCTGTCACGCGTCACCACGATGCGCGAATAGGGGCATTCGCGGATATCCTTGCGGATGGTGGCTTCGTCGTCGCTGAGCGCGATCCAGTAAACCTCATGGCGCGGGGTCATGGCCACGCGGATTGGACGGTCGCCAAGCGTGAGGATCTCTTCGATCATCTCCTGCTCTTCCGGCTCGATCAGGCCCGCAGAGGTGCCCTCGGCCAGAATGCTTTCCACCTCTTCCTGCGTCACGTCAGAACCGTCACGGTCCTTTACGCCAAGCAGTTTCAGAATGCCCGAGGTCGAGGCCGTCAGCAGCATAACGAACGGCTTCATTACAATGGCGAGGGTCGAAATCGGACCCGCCATCTTGGATGCCACAGCCTCTGGGAAGATCAGTGCAATGCGCTTTGGCACCAGTTCGCCAACGATCAGCGACACATAGGTGATCAGCACAACCACCACAGCGGTGGCGATAACTTCGGAATAGGGAGCCAGAGCCGGAATGCTGGTTTCCAGCATGATGTCCAACTGGCCGGCGATGCTCGCCTGACCATAGGCACCGGCCAAAATACCGATAAGGGTAATGCCGACCTGTACGGCCGACAGAAACTGGGTTGGCTCTTCAGCAAGCTTGAGCGCCGCGCGCGCTCCGCGATCTCCGCGTTCGGCACGCGCCTGAAGCTTCGATTTCTTGGACGAAACGACCGCAAGCTCGGTCATGGCGAACATGCCGTTCAATACCACCAGAAGCAGCACAACGACGATAGCGATGGTTAACATCGAAAGGGGTAGAGCCCAAAACGCGGCGCAACCTACGGCATCCGCTCCAATATCTTAAGGCTCAAATGACCCTTGCGCTAGTGCAGCATCCCACACACACCCGAGATATGCCCTGATAAAGCAACAAAAAGCCCCGCAGATTGCTCTGCGGGGCTCTTCATTAGCTTAACCCGAGGGTCAGCTCGAAGTGTGTAGATTACTCGACGATCTTCGAGACGACGCCGGCGCCGACGGTGCGGCCGCCTTCAC
>JAEZHG010000090.1 GCA_023436945.1 Pseudomonadota bacterium
ACCGAGGACGGTGAACTGGTCCCCTCCTCTTCGGTCGGCAACAACAAGACTTGGCTGGATCGCGCCGAGAACATCATCCTCGAGGTCAACCGCTGGCAGAACCCCGCGCTCGAGGGCTTGCATGACATCTACTACGGCACCGCCCTGCCGCCGCAGCGCGTGCCGATCCCGCTGGTCAAGGCTGACCAACTGATCGGCCAGCCAACCTTCAAGGTGAACCCCGACAAGATCAAAGCCATCGTCGAAACCGATGCGCCCGACCGCAACCTGCCGTTCGCCGCACCGGACGAGAACGCGCGCGCCATCGCTGGCCACCTGATCGAGTTCCTGAAGAACGAAGTGAAACAGGGCCGTCTGCCCGCTTCGCTGCTGCCGCTGCAGTCGGGCGTGGGCAATGTGGCCAATGCCGTGCTGTCGGGCCTGAACGAAGGTCCGTTCGAGCGTATGGCCGCCTATACCGAAGTGCTTCAGGACGGCATGCTGGACATGCTGGACTCGGGCAAGCTGACGGTCGCCTCGGCCACCGCCTTCTCTCTGTCTCCGGAAGCCGCTGCGGACCTGAACAGCCGCATGGAACAGTTCCGTGGCCGCATTATCCTGCGCCCGCAGGAAATCTCGAACCATCCCGAGGTGATCCGACGTCTGGGCTGCATCGCCATGAACGGCCTGATCGAAGCCGACATCTATGGCAATGTGAACTCGACCCACGTCATGGGCTCGCGCATCCAGAACGGTATCGGTGGCTCGGGCGACTTTGCCCGCAACGCCTATATCTCGTGCTTCGTCACGCCTTCGACGGCCAAGGGCGGCAAGATTTCGGCCATTGTGCCCATGGCATCCAACGTCGACCACATCACCCAGGACGTGCAGGTCATCGTGACTGAGCAGGGTCTGGCCGATCTGCGCGGCCTGTCGCCCAAGCAACGTGCCAAGGTCATCATCAACAACTGCGCCCACCCGATGTATCGCGACATGCTGCAGGACTATTACGACCGCGCCCTGTCGTCGTCCTACGGCCTGCAAACGCCGCACATGCTCAACGAAGCCCTGTCGTGGCACCAGCGCTTCGTCGAGACGGGCTCGATGCTGCCGGCATAAGGCAGCCTTGGCTCCGAACAAGAATAAGGCCGGATGGGAAACCATCCGGCCTTTTCTATTATCGCTTCATTGCCGTGGGAAACGGCTTGCCCAGCGCCTCGGCCATCGCCTGCTGGCTCAGCAGGAAGACCTGATCGCGCAGGTGATAGTTGTTCGACAGAACCACCACCGTCACCTTCTGGCTCGGCTCATACGTCACCAGATTGCGGAAACCGGACCATGACCCAGTGTGGTAGATCTGGGTCTCGCTGAATGGCTGGTCCACGCGCTCGCCCAGCGAGTTGACGAAGATGCCATAGCCATAGGCGCGGTGCGGTAGCCCCCTCTCCTTGGGCGTATCCGCCGGAGAATGGTCCTTGATGAACTCGGCATAGGCCTCGCCCGAAAGGATGTGCCCTCCATGCAGTGCGCGGTTCCAGACCAGCATGTCATCCATGGTCGAGTAGAGCGCACCCGCCCCCGGAATAATGCTGACATTGGCGTTCGGCTGCGGCGTCAGGCCTTGCGGGAACAGGCCATAGCCCATGGCAAGATTCGCCGTATTTGCATGCACATCAGAGCCTGTGTCCTTCATGCCCAAGGGCTCGAACAGGGCCGTGCGCAAATAGTCCTCGTAGGACATGCCGCTGGCTTTGGACACGATATAGGCCGCAACATTGAAGCCCACATTGTTGTAGCGGACCTTGGTGCCAACGGGGAACTGAAGCCCGTAGCGCATGGCATTGGTCAGCAGTTGGTCCGGCGTGTGCGGCGTCGTGCGCACCAGCCCCCACTGGGACTGAGCCATCAGATCGGGAATGCCCGATGTGTGCGTGACCAGATGCCTGATCTTGATATCGGCCCAGCGCGGCGGGCAGTCGACAATCCACTTACAGACCGGATCATCAACCGACAGCTTGCCCTCGTCCTGAAGCTTCAGGATGGCCACGCCGGTGAACTGTTTGGACACCGAAGCCAGACGCATTCGGGTGTCCAGTTCGAACGGCTGGCGCTGTTCATAGTTGGCCATGCCATAGGTCTGGCGATGCAGGACATTGCCGTCCTTCGCGACCAGCACCATGCCCGTGAACTGTCTGTTCTCGGCCATACGGTCCAGTCGCGCCTTAAGCTGCGGCAGGTCCTCGACTACACGCACTTCGGGGCGGTCAGGCAGTTTAGGGGCGCTGGCCGCCTCGGCATCAGTGGTGGCATCACCGCGCATTGAAGACACGGCGAAAGATCCACCCAGCAGCGCCACCCCCGCAATCCCGATCAGGAGCCAAGGGCGGCGCGTCGCCTTATGGGGAACTTGGAACACTTAGGCGATCTTGGAAATCAGACGTCGAATTCCAGACCGAACTGGGTGTACATGGCCTTGGTGTCCTGCCATTTCGGATCGACCTTCACGTTCAGGAACAGGTGGGTCTTGCGGCCCAGTACTTCGTCCAGTTCCTCGCGGGCCTTCTGGCCGATCCACTTCAGGGTCTGGCCGGCCTTGCCGATGACGATAGGACGCTGGCTTTCACGCTCGACATAGATGGTCTGTTCGATACGGACCGAACCGTCCTGACGGGGCTCGAAGCTGGTGGTTTCCACCGCTGCCGAATAGGGCAGCTCTTCGTGCACGCGCAGGTAAACCTTCTCGCGGGTGATCTCAGCGGCCAGAACACGGACCGGAACGTCTGCCGACTGGTCTTCCGGATACAGCCACGGACCTTCCGGCATGGCAGCGGCCAGACGGGCCTTCAGGTCATCCACGCCGTCACCCGACTCTGCCGAGATCATGAATACCTCGGAATAGACGCCGGTTTCATAAAGCTTGTGCGACAGGGCCAGCAGGGTATCGCGGCGCATGCCGTCGATCTTGTTCAGGGCCAGAATGACCTTGCGACCAGCCTTAGTCAGGTTCTTGATGATGGTTTCGGTGTCTTCGGCCGACTTTCGGTCAGCCGGCGTGCCATCACGGCCTTCGGCACCGAGGTGCGCCTGAGCATCCACCAGATGGACGACCACATCGGCATCTTCGGCACCGGCCCAGGCCGAGGCCACCATGGCGCGGTCCAGACGGCGGCGCGGGTTGAACACCCCAGGCGTGTCCACCAGAACGATCTGTGCGTCATCGTGCATGGCAATGCCGCGCACAGGGAAACGGGTCGTCTGGACCTTTTGGGTCACGATCGAGACTTTAGAGCCCGTCAGACGGTTCACCAGCGTGGACTTGCCCGCGTTGGGCGCGCCAATAATGGCTGCAAAGCCTGCGCGTTGTCCTTCGGTGGTCTGGACGGTGTTGTGGTCGGTCTCGGTCAAATTACGCCTTCTCGTTTTAGCAGTGCGACAGCAGCGGCTTTTTCCGCTTCCTGTCTGGAATGTCCCGTAGCCTGGGCAGGTTCATAGCCCTGAACTACCGCCTCGACCTTGAAGGTCGGTGCATGGTCGGAACCGGTGCGTTGTACCACAGTATAGGTGGGTAGCGGACGCCCCTGCCCCTGCGCCCATTCCTGAAGCGCGGATTTCGGATTTACGACAGCCGGTTGTGCCGGTGTCGCCAGTTCTTCGGCCCATGCCTTTTCAAACACAGCACGGGCGGCATCCAGACCGCCGTCGCGATAGACGGCTGCAAGGATAGCCTCGACAGCATCGGCTATAACTCCGGCCTTTCTACGGCCACCGGTCTTGGTTTCACCCGCCGATAGTCTAAGGGCATCGCCCACGCCAAGCTTTTCGCCCACACGGGCACAGGCACTCTTGTCCACCAGCGAGTGGAGACGCGCCGACAGCTTGCCCTCGTCGGCCTCGGGATAGTCGCGGATCAGACGGTCTGCGACCAGCAGGCCCAGCACGCGGTCGCCCAGAAACTCCAGACGCTCGTTATCGGCCGGAGCCTTGCGGTCATTGGCATCGCTGACGCTGGAATGCGTCAGCGCGTGTTCGAGCAGATCGGGCTTGGCAAAACTATAGCCAAGATTCTCGACCAGGGCCGCAACCGCCACTGACCGTTGGTTTACGCGAGACATGGTTTAGCCCAGCGTCTGGAAGAAGCGGCTCGGGCGCAGGTTTGCGAACCAGCTGATCGGGTTGAACAGGCTTGCACCCGGCGACCACGACAGCAGGACGATCTGGGCCTTGCCGACAAGGTTTTCTTCCGGAACCAGACCCACATCCGCACGGCTGTCGATCGAGTTGTCGCGGTTGTCACCCATCATGAAATAGTGGCCCGCCGGAACCTCGAACACTGGCGTGTTGTCCAGTTCGAAGTCCGGACCGAAGTCCTGCGTCATGTAGGAACGGCCGCTCGGCAGGGTTTCGCGCAGCTTGGTGACCGAACGGGCACCGAACAGGTCCGCCATCTGCTGGCGATCTACCACAGCGTTCGGAACAGCCGCACCGTTCAGATAGAGCTGGCCCTGACGCATCTGGATCTTGTCACCCGGCAGGCCGATCACGCGCTTGATGTAGTCAACCTTGGTGTTGCTCGGCAGCTTGAAGACGACCACGTCGCCACGCACAGGCGCGCTGCCCATGATGCGACCCTCGAAGATCGGCGGGCTGAACGGGATCGAGTGTTTCGAATAGCCATAGGACCACTTCGACACGACGATGTAGTCGCCCTCATAGAGGTTCGGCTCCATCGAGGCCGAAGGAATGGTGAACGGCTGG
>JAEZHG010000112.1 GCA_023436945.1 Pseudomonadota bacterium
CATGTCGTACAGGCGGATACGCAGGTTCTTCATCGCCTTGTCGCGGTTCACGTGCTGTGACTTTTCCGAAGAGGTCACAACGATGCCCGTCGGCAAGTGGGTGATGCGAACAGCCGAGTCCGTCTTGTTGACGTGCTGGCCGCCTGCGCCCGACGAGCGGTAGGTGTCGATGCGGATGTCCTGATCGCGGATCTCGATTTCCACGTCCTCGACTTCCGGCAGTACTGCAACGGTGGCGGCGGAGGTGTGGATACGGCCACCGGCCTCGGTCGCGGGCACGCGCTGGACGCGGTGAACGCCGGACTCGAACTTCAGGCGACCGAACACACCATCGCCGGTTATGGTGGCGATGATTTCCTTATAGCCGCCCGCCTCGCCCTCGGTGGCGCTGTCGATCTCGACGCGCCAGCCGATCGAGGAGGCATAGCGGCTGTACATACGGAACAGGTCGCCCGCGAACAGAGCCGCCTCGTCGCCGCCGGTGCCGGCGCGCACTTCCAAAACCGCCGACGCCTTTTCATCCGCATCGCGCGGGGCCAGCAGCAGGGCGACCTCGCGCTCCAGTTCCGGCAGGCGGTCCTTAAGCTCGCGGATTTCCTCTTCGACCATTTCGGCCATTTCGGGATCGGAGGCCATGGCTTCCAGATCGACCATTTCCTGACGCGCGCGGCTGACGGCCTGAACGGCATCGGCCACAGGTTTCAGCTCGGCATGTTCCTTGGACAGGCGCACGATCTCTGCGCCATCGGTGGCCGCACCCATGCGCGCTTCCACCTCGTGGAAACGGTCGAGAACCTGGTCGAGACGGGCCTGGGGCAGTCGCAAATGAATGTCCTTTGGATGGGCGTGGCAGAATTTGCGTCGGGGCGCGGAGCCTTACCTCTAAGCGGCTCATATGTCGATCATCAGGCCACTACACGCGCAGATGGACGAAAAGTGATGAGGCGTAACAAGGCCGTCAGAGGTGTTTTCCTGAACCCCGTTAACCCCTAGCTAAAAACTGAGCCCGTGCCTGTTACTCTCACGAACGGCACGGCGGTTCGACGCGAAGAGCGGAGACAGGGGATGAATGACAACACCGACTTTGCCGCAATGGGCGGCGATGACATCGCACGCCTGTGCGCCAGATTTGACGGCCTGATTGCCGAACAGACTGACCTGAGCGAAGAGGCCGCAGCGGAACTTCGTGCGCTGGCCAATATCTTTGATCTGGATGCCAGCACGGCTCCGGCAACCCTGTGGCCGATCCTGCGGGCTGTACTGGTTCGCCAGATGCCTGCCGATACCGCGCCGCAGAGCAATGGCACCGAGGCGGGATCGCGCACGGTTCTGTTGGTCGAGGATGACGCGGACGCGGCGGCTGAACTGACCGAAACGCTCGATGCCGCAGGCCACCGCGTGGTAGGCCCGTTCCACAGCGCCGAGGCGGCAGAGGCCGCCACCGCTCTTCACCAGATCGACCTTGCGCTGCTGGACATCAACCTGTCGGGCAATGCCACGGGTATCGATCTGGCCAAGAGCTTGAAGAACCGCTGGGGCACGCCTGTGATCTTTATTTCCGGCGATGTGACAGAGGCCGCACGCAATGCGGAACTGGCCTCGGCCATGGTGATCAAGCCCTATACATCGCGTGATGTTCTGGCCGCGATTGCCCGTCTGGAGGTCGCTTGAGGACCGGTATCTATTTTAATCAGTGGCCTGAACTGCGCCTGCAATGCCGCGTTCAGAAACGGGGTGCCGCATATCGGGCACAGAGCGGGCTGCTGTAAATGGATACCTTCTTCCTCTTCCTGCTGGTCGGGATACTGGCACAGGCTGTCGATGGCGCGCTGGGCATGGCCTATGGCGTGATCTCGACCTCTGTGCTGTTGGCACTCGGCGTGCCCCCCGCCACAGCATCGGCCAGTACCCATGCGGCAGAGGTCTTTACCACCGCCGCATCAGCCACCAGCCACGTGGCCCACAAGAACATCGAATGGCGGCTTTTCCTGCCGCTGGTCATCGCCGGGATCATCGGCGGGGTTCTGGGGGCCTATGTGCTGACGGGGATTGATGGGGACATCATCAAACCCTTCATCGTCGTCTATCTGGCCGTGATCGGTATCTGGATCCTCTGGCGCGCAGGTCACAACATCAAGCCGCGCAAACTGCCGCGCTGGGTCGCCGCGCCATTTGGTCTGGTGGGTGGTTTTCTGGATGCCATCGGTGGTGGTGGCTGGGGCCCGACCGTGACCTCTTCGATGGTGGGATCGGGTCAGGACCCGCGCAAAGCCATTGGCACCGTCAACACCGCAGAGTTCTTCCTGACGGTTGCCGTGTCGGCCACCTTTGTCTGGGCGCTGGTGACGGGTCACTGGGAAGAGGCTGGCGGTCTTCAGAACCACGCCTATGCCGTTGCCGGTCTTGTGGTGGGCGGTTTGATTGCCGCCCCTTTTGCGGGGCTGATCGTCAAGAAGGTCCCGCGCAAGGCGCTGACCTATGCGGTCGGTATCCTGTTGATCGGGCTGGCTATTTTTCAGGCTATCCAACTAGTATGAAATAACAACGTTTTCTTTAAATAGCACAGCTTAGTGTCCTCAGTTCAACAACTACCGAGGACCCCTCATGCTTAAACGGCTAATCGCATGTGCATTTCTGATAATTACAGCAGGCGCGTGCACGAGCACGCAAGCCATCCTACCATCGACAAGGCTTATCGATAGGCCTGCTCTCGGAGTCACCACGACAGCCGAACTTGGTGAAACCATTGTGGAAAAAGGCCGCCTGCGTACCTACGATGGTCTTCGCC
>JAEZHG010000256.1 GCA_023436945.1 Pseudomonadota bacterium
GCCGCACCACGGCCCGTACCACCTGTGACAACGCCGCGCAGCATCTGGTTCAGATAGTAGAGCGACGGGTTCTGGATCGCCTGTTGGCCGTGACCGTTCTCGTGCTGGTAGATCACGCGGCCATCCTTGGTGCGGATGCGCTCGATACCGTAGGACTGGACGCGGCGGCCACCGTTGGCAAAGGCGGTATAGGCCTGTGCCATATCCAGAGGCGTCACCTCGACAGCGCCCAGAGCCATCGACGGCTGGGTGCCGATATTGCCGCTGATGCCCAGACGGCGGGCCGCATTGGCAACGTTGGAGCGGCCCACCTTATCGGCCACATCGGCGGCGACCGTATTTGTGGACTGGGCCACAGCCTGTGCCAGGGACATCTGGCCTGAGAAGTTGCCGGAATAGTTACGCGGCTTCCAGTTACCGATGGTGATCTCCTGATCGATCACCTGGGTCTCAGGCGTATAGCCAGCCTCAAGCGCGGCCAGATAGACGAACGGCTTCCATGCCGAGCCAGCCTGACGACGGGCGTCGGTGGCGCGGTTGAACTGGCTGTCCGGATAGGATGCGCCGCCGATCATGGCGCGCACGCGGCCTTCGCCGTCCATAGCCACCAGAGCGGCCTGTTCGACGCCCTTGTTCTTGTCGCGGTCGATAATGCGGCGCACGGCGCGCTCGGCATCGGTTTGCAGCGACAGGTCCAGCGTGGTCTCGACGACCAGATCCTGCGATTGCTCGCCGATCAGGCCGCGAACCTGCTTGTCCAGCCAGTCGATGAAATACTGGGCGTGCTGGCTGGCGAGGGTGCGCGATACACGAACCGGTTGTGCGACAGCGGCCTGACGCTGTTGCTCGGTGATGATGCCGGTCTCGACCATCGAGTTCAGAACCACGGTGGCGCGACCAGCGGCGCGTTCGCTCTCGCTCACCGGCGAATAGCGCGACGGTGCCTTCAGCAGACCCGCCAGCAGCGCAGCCTCACCAACGGTCAGTTGCTGCGCCGGTTTGTCGAAATAGCGCTGCGAAGCCGCCTCGATGCCATAGGCCCCCGCGCCGAAATAAACGCGGTTCAGATAAAGCGCGAGGATCTCTTCCTTGCTGAACTTCACCTCCAGCCAGACAGCCAGCATCAGTTCCTGAACCTTGCGCTTCAGGTTCTGGTCCGACGTCAGGAACAGGTTCTTGGCCAACTGTTGGGTGATGGTCGATCCACCCTGAACGACGCGTTTGGCCTTCAGATTGGCGGCCATGGCACGGCTCAGACCGATAGGGTCAAAACCGGGGTGAACCCAGTAGCGACGGTCCTCGATGGCCACAAAGGCAGCCGGCACATAGTCGGGCAGAGAGGCCAGATCGACCGGAGGTGCCATCTGTGTGCCGCGCACCGCAATCAGAGAGCCGGATCGGTCCAGATAGGTGATCGAGGGCTGGCGATCCACCTCATAGAGGCTGGAGGTATCCGGCAGGTCTCTCGCGAAAACCGCAAAGAAAACAACAGCAAAGATCAGGCCCCAAACGGCCAGAACTGCGCCCCAATAAAACAGGCTACCCAGAAACGAGCGTTTGCGCTTGGGCGGCTGCTGTCCGTTGCGATCTTGACGCGACATTGAAAATCCTCGGGGGTCTCAGGCCCTGAACCTAGCGGAGTCAGGGCCTGAGGCAAACGGTCAACTGTGTTACCGCTGTGGTTGAGGGATTAATTCGCCGAAAGGAAGGCGTCGACTTCGGAATTAAAACGCTCCGGTTGGTCGAACATAATGAAGTGGGCGCTATCGTCGATGCGCTTCAAAACCGTGCCGGGGCGGCTGGCAAAGCTCATCGTATAGATGAGGTCCGTCAGCTCATTGGTCATGCGGGCATCGTTGAACTTCACATAGAGCACCGTCACGGGCGCGGTAATGGCCGGAAGTTCGCTACGTAGATCGGTGACGACCAGTTCGCGGAAGGCGGCGGCAGACACCTGCTGGTCGCTCTGGCGCATATGGTTCAGCGCCATCTCGCGACGGCTCTCGGTGTTGATCATGCCGTTGATGGTCGGGGTCGCGGCCTCGATATAGGCTTCGGGCGTGATCTTGGCCTGACCGGCCCAGACCTGATCGGCGATCGGCGTCACGCTCTGGGACGTTGTCCCCGGAGGGCCAAACATGGCGCCGACAAACGGCATCATGTCCACGACCATCAGCTTGCCGACCAGTTCAGGATGACGGGCCGAAACCATCATACCCATGGTGCCGCCCATGGAGTGGCCGATGATGGCGGGCTTGTTCAGATTGGCCTCGCGGATATAGCGGGCGATTTCTTCTGCGACGGGAGCCGCGACGGGCTTCGGGGTCACGCCGTCCTGCGCATTCTCGCCCGCCTCTGCGCCTGCAAAGCCATGAACGTGGATGCGGTGGATGCGATACTGGCCCTTCAGGCGGTCCACCGTTTCCTGCCAAATCTCCGGCGAGGAGGACAGGCCGGGGATCAGCACCAGATTCGGCAGGCCTTCCTCACCGTCGACCAGCACATCGATCCGACCTGAGGTAAAGGCGGCCTGCGGCGCGCTATGGGCCGCGACAGCCGATGCAGGAGGCAGTGCCGATGCAGCGCTGGCACAGGCGGCCAACGGAACCATTGCCATCAAAAGCGCAACCATACGGGACATTGTTTTCTGCGGCTCCATCAAGAAGAAAGATGCATTGAAGGCTCGCCATGGTTTTGCGCGTGGCGACAGAGGACAGCCAGCCTGTCCCTTGCTAGGATATTCTCATGAATAGCAACGCTGATGAAACTGAAAAGACGATGTCTGCCGAACAGGCTTCTGTAGAGCGCGCCAAGCCTTCAGGGGCAGGGCCGAATGTCTCTTTCGGTAAGGGCTATGTGACGGACGCCTGGTATTTCGTGGCCCTGTCGCGTCAGGTCGCTACCGCCGGTCTCAAGCGTTACGAGGTGATGGGAGAGCCGGTGCTGGTGGGCCGCACCCGCGCGGGCGGGGTCTATGCCATGCGCGATATCTGTCCGCACCGCGCCGCGCCCTTGTCAGCGGGCCGTCTGGTCGAGCACGACGGCGAGGGCGAGACGGTTGAGTGCCCCTATCACGGCTGGCGTTTCCGCACCGATGGCGTCTGCGCGGCAATCCCGTCGCTGTGCGAAGGGCAGGGACCAGAGGCCGAACGCATCAAGGTCCGCTCCTATCCCGTGCGCGAAAGTCAGGGGATGGTGTTTGTGTGGATGGCGTCCGACGCCCGCAACCCGTCAGAGCCTGACCACGAACCGCCCGTCTTCCCCGGTGCCGAGGGCGAGGCCAAGCTGGTCGAATGGATGGATTTTGACAGCCACATCGACCACGCAGTTGTCGGCCTGATGGACCCCGCACACGGACCATATGTCCATAAACAGTGGTGGTGGCGCTCTGAAAAGTCGATGCACGAAAAGGCCAAGGTCTTTGCGCCGCGTGACTATGGCTGGGCCATGGTCCGCCACGCGCCGTCGTCAAACAGCCGCCTTTACAAGATCCTTGGCGGGGCACCGGCGACGGAGATTACCTTCCGCCTACCGGGCTATCGCTGGGAACATATCCAGGTCGGTGAAAAACAGGTCCTGGCCCTGACCCTGCTGACGCCGATCAATGATACCAAGACTCGCATCACCCAGATCTTCTGGTCTGACCACTGGGTCTTCTCGCTGGTTAAACCCTTGCTGAGGGCAGGGGTCGTCGCCTTTCTCCAGCAGGACGGCGGGATGGTGAACCTTCAGAACGAGGGCCTGAAGTACGATCCGACGCTGCTCTGGATCGATGACGCCGACAAACAGGCCAAATGGTATCAGCAGATCAAGAAGGAGTGGCTTAAGAGCCGCCACGAGGGCCGCGCCTTCACCAACCCGATCAAAGAGACCACGCTTCGCTGGAAGAGCTGACCGCCTAGGCGACGGGCAACAAAAAAGCCGGAAGGGAAAAACCCTTCCGGCTCTTTTTATAAGCGGTGAAGCCTGCGCTTACTTGGCCAGTTGGCCAGCAACTACAATGTTCATTTGCTTGGCGACGTGCGGGGTCATTTCTTCGATGCCCCAGTTGTCGAAGGCTGCGCGACGCAGGTTCGACAGGTAGATGTCCCAAACCATGCGGGCGATGACAGCCACGTCGGTGTCCTGACGCAGTTCACCCTTGGCGATGCCAGCCAGCAGGACGTCGCTGATGGTGGTCAAGACCGGAGCCAGGAATTCGCGAACGCGCTTGTCGGCGTCTTCCGGCTGGAACCACGAGCGGGCGACCATGGCCTGCATCAGCGGCAGGTGGTCGAGGACCAGGTGGTAACCAGCGGTCAGTCCACCTGCGAGGCGGGCAGCGGTGGTGTCTTCAATAGCAACGCCGGTCGAAAAGGCTTCCGACAGAGCAGCCATTTCATCAGCGAAGACGGCTTCGAACAGCTCGGCCTTGTCTTGGAAGTTGGCGAAGACTGCACCGGTCGACATGCCAGCGCCCTTGGCGATGTCACGGATGGTGGCGGCATCGTAGCCACGCTCTGCAAACAGGGTACGGGCAGCTTCAAGCACCTTAACGCGGGTGCGAGCCTTGGCGACCTGACGGCGGTTTACGCGGGGCTTGGCTTCGCCTTCGACGGCGGTCGGGGCAACAACGAGAGACTCGGTCATCGACACAATAACTCTAACAAAACTCGGAATGCGGGGGGGAGCCCGCGGACTGGAACAGCAAAACCCGTTCGGGAAACGATCAAGAACGCTGACCGTCGAACGTGGATATCACTGCATGATGTGGGGCGAACTTTCATCATCGAACAGTGACCAAAATGGGTCCGAAATCCGTCGAAATGCATATTGAGCCGTTGGATTAACGTCGAATGTCTACGGAAACATACTTATAGGTTGAAAAAATATTGCGTGTTTGTGGTGTTTGTCCGCCTAACGGCAACGCTGTTGTTCCAGGCGAAGCTTGGCAGAAAAACTTTTTCGGCAAGCTTTTTGAAGATTCTTGTTGTCGACCAATGTCTTGATTGTGACCGACAAAGGAGACAGAGGTGTCAGCTAGGCGTTGCGTCCCAGAAAGACAGGGTTTTCATCAGCCGACGGAAATTCGCGTCTGGGACGTTTAACGGCGACCAAATGAGGGAAATGTCTATGAAGAAATATCTGGCCGGTGCCGCCGCAGCAGCGTTCCTGCTTCCGGCAACCGCTATGGCGCACTCGGGTGCACACGATCACGCGTGCATCAACGACACCTGCGAAATGGTAAGCCTGTTCGAGACCCCGATGGCCAAGGCGGCCAATGGCGGTTGGCAGGGTACCGACGCTCCGCGCTATGGCACCTGGGGTTTCGATCTGTCGGGTCGCGACACCTCGGTGCGTCCGGGTGACGACTTCTTCCGCTACGCCAACGGCGCGGCATTCGACCAGCTGGTGATTCCGTCGGACCGTACGTCGTACGGCTCGTTCGCCCTGCTGCGCGAACTGTCGGACAACCGTATGAAGGATCTGGTTCTGGGTCTGGCTGCCCGTAACGATCTGGTCGCCGGTTCGGACGAGCAGAAGATCGCCGACGCATACCGTTCCTACATCGACGAAGCCCGTATCGAGGCGATCGACGCCCAGCCGCTGGCTCCGTATCTGGCCAATATCCGCGCTATCGATACCCACCACGCCATGGCCACCTATATGGGTGCCCATAACGGTGACTTCGGCGCGGCCTTCTTCGGTGCCGGCGTCAGCGCAGATGCCAAGAACCCGACCCGCCACGTCGTCTCGACCGGCCACGCCGGTATCGGCCTGCCGAACCGCGACTATTATCTGGACCCGCGCTTCGCCGATAAGAAAGAAAAGTATCAGGCCTATGTGGCCGAAATGCTGACCCAGATCGGCTGGGCCAATCCGGCAGAGACCGCAGCCCAGATCGTGGCTCTGGAAAACAAGATCGCTGAGGCCCACTGGACGCCTGCGGAAAACCGCAACCGCGACCGCACCTACAACGAATACACCATCGCCCGTCTGGCTGCCGAAGCACCGGGCTTTGACTGGCAGGCCTTCTACAGCGCCGCGCAACTGGGCCACGCTGACCGCATCATCGTGCGTCAGGACACCGCCATGCCGAAGATGGCGGCCATCTATGCTGACACCGACATCGAAGTCCTGAAGGCCTGGCAGGCCTTCCACACCGCCGACCAGATGGCTCCGCTGCTGTCGAAGCGTTTTGCCGACCTGCGCTGGGCCTTCCGCGACCGCGACCTGTCGGGTCAGCCGGAACAGCGCACCCGCGAAAAGCGCGCCATCTCCTTCGCAGAAGGTGCTCTGGGTGAAGCCGCTGGCCGTCTCTACGTCGCCCAGTATTTCCCGCCGGAATACAAGGCCCAGATGGAAGAGCTGGTCGCCAACCTGCGTCTGGCCCAGGCCGAGCGTATCCAGAACCTGACCTGGATGGGCGACGAGACCAAGGCAGCTGCTCTCGACAAGCTGAACAAGTTCACCGTCAAGATCGGCTATCCGGACAAGTGGAAAGACTATTCCGCTCTGGAGATCCGTGGCGACGATCTGGTTGGCAACTCGCTGCGCATGCGCCAGTGGATGTATGCAGAGCGCGTCTCGCGTCTTGAAAAGCCGGTCGACAAGACCGAGTGGGGTATGACCCCGCAGACGGTCAACGCCTATTACAACTCGGTCAATAACGAGATCGTCTTCCCGGCCGCTATCCTGCAGCCGCCGTTCTTCGATCCGAACGGTGACGCAGCCGTCAACTATGGCGGTATCGGCGGCGTGATCGGTCACGAAATCGGTCACGGCTTCGACGACCAGGGCTCGAAGTCGGACGGCGATGGCGTTCTGCGCGATTGGTGGACGCCGGAAGACCGCGCCAACTTCGTTGCCCTGACCACCCGTCTGGGCGAGCAATACGCCCAGTTCGAGCCGGTGGCTGGCTATACGATCAACCCGAACCTGACCATGGGCGAGAACATCGGTTACGCCTCGGGCGTGGCTGTGGGCCTGCACGCCTACCGTCTGTCGCTGAAGGGCCAACCGGCTCCGGTCATCGACGGCACCACGGGCGAGCAACGCTTCTTCTTCGGCTGGGCTCAGGTCTGGCAGTCGAAGTACCGCGAACAGGCTCTGATCCAGCAGGTCGCAACCGACCCGCACTCGGCCGCCCAGTTCCGCGTCATCGGCCCGCTGCGTAACGTTGATGAGTGGTACACCGCATTCGACGTGAAGCCGGAAGACAAATACTACCTCGCGCCGGAAGACCGCGTGCGCCTCTGGTAATAAGTCGAAAGACTTTCAATAACGAGAAAGCCGGTCCGAAAGGGCCGGCTTTTTTCATGCGCCCTGCAAAACAGCGCAAAAGCTCTGCTGCGAAACGTCAAAACCGAGAAGAAAGAAACTGCACAGCTTGGTGTGTCAGAGGGTCGTTTTGTGCGCCTAGGGTTCCAGACGTGAAAAGGCCCGCTGCGGGGGAT
>JAEZHG010000262.1 GCA_023436945.1 Pseudomonadota bacterium
CGCCCGTACTGCGCTGGAAAGTTGGAGCCGCTCCAATATTCAGACCCGCGCCGACATCCTGCGCAAGACCGGCGACATCCTGCTGGCGACTGCCGACGACATGGGCCGCATGCTGGCTCTTGAAGAAGGCAAGGTCCTGCCAGAGGCTGTCGGCGAAGCGATCCGCGCCGCTCAGGTCTTCCACTATTTTGCGGGCGAATGCCTGCGCCATCCGGGCGCCACCCTGCCCTCGCTTCGTCCGGGCCACAGCATCCGCGTGGACTATGAGCCGGTCGGTGTCTGCCTGATCGTGACGCCTTGGAACTTCCCCGTCGCCATTCCGGCATGGAAGATTGCGGCGGCGCTCGCATACGGCAACACCTGTATCCTCAAGCCGTCGAACTTCACGCCGGGCTGTGCGGTCCTGCTGTGCCAAGCCCTTGAACAGGCCGGCCTGCCCAAGGGCGTGGTCAACCTGCTGAACGGTTCGGGCCGTTCTCTGGTGCCGCCGCTTTTAGCAGGCTCTGATGCGCTCAGCTTCACCGGCTCGACGCCTGCTGGTCAGGACCTGTTGAAGCAGGCGTCCGAGACCATGACCAAATGCCAGCTCGAACTCGGCGGTAAAAACCCGCTGGTTGTGCTGGACGATGCCGATCTCGAACTGGCCGTCGAAGTCGCCCTTCAAGGCACATGGGGCCAGACGGGCCAGCGCTGCACCGGCTCCTCGCGCCTGATCGTCACAGAAGGCATCCATGACGCCTTTGTCGAAAAGCTGATCCCCAAGGTGAAGGCTTTGAAGGTCGGCCACGCCCTCGAGGCAGGCAGCCAGATCGGCCCCGTCGCCACGGGATCGCAGCTGGTGAAGGACATGGAATTCATCACCTCGGCCCTGGACGACGGCTGCGAGCTGGCGGCCGGTGGCGAGCAGGTCGAGACTGGCTATCGCGGCCACTATCTGGCCCCGACCCTGTTCATCGGTACCCGCAACGATATGCACCTGAACCGCGAGGAAGTGTTCGGTCCGGTCGCAGGTGTCATCAAGGTCGCCGATCTGGACGAAGCCATCGCCACGGCCCGCGACTGCGAACTGGCCCTGTCGTCGGGCATCTGCACCACCGACCTGCGGGCTGCAGAGCGTTTCCGCCGCCAGTCTCCGGCCGGCATGGTGATGATCAACGCCCCGACCGCGGGCGTCGAATATCACGCCCCGTTCGGAGGTCGCGCTCCGTCGGGCTTCGGTGGCCGTGAACAAGGCACGGCTGCCGCCGAGTTCTTCACCGAAATGAAGACCACCTACACCAACCACGGGGAGGTTTGAGATGTCTGCTGCTGGAAAGATTGCCTTTATCGGTCTGGGTGCCATGGGGCTGCCCATGGCCTCGAACCTCGCCCGCAAGGGCTTTGATCTGGTCGCCTATGATATCGACGCGGGCAAGGTCGCTCGTCTGGTCGAACTGGGTGCCAGCGCTGCCCAATCGGTTGCCGAGGCCGCCGCACAGGCTGACATCGTCGTGACCATGCTGCCCGCCACGCAGCATGTCGAAGCTGTGGTTCTGGGCACTGAGGGCGTTCTGACGGTCCTGCCTGCGGGCAAGGTTCTGATGGACATGAGCACCATCGATCCGAAAGGCACCGACCGTCTGGCCGAGGCCTGCGCGGCCAAGGGCATCCACTTTATCGACACGCCGGTTGGCCGTCTTGTCTCGCACGCCGAGCGCGGCGAAAGCCTATTCATGGTCGGCGGCGATGATGAAACCTTCGCCAAGGTCGAGCCGCTGCTGAACGCCATGGGCACCGCCATCCACCGCTGCGGCGGCGTGGGCATGGGCCAGCGCATGAAGGTGATCAATAATTTCATGCTGCTGACGACGGCGCAGGTCGTGTCCGAGGCCGTGACCCTCGGCACCAAGCTCGGTCTCGATATCGAGACCATGAAGAACGTGACAGGGGCCACCACCGCCACCAACGGCCAGTTCCAGATCGCCCTGGCGACCAAGGTACTGACCGGCGACGTCGCCCCCGGCTTCACCGTCGATCTGGCCTTCAAGGACATGACGCTGGCCATCAATGCGGCGGCTGAAAACCGCGTCGGCCTGCCCGTCGGTTCGGCGGCCCATGCCGTGTTCGGCGGCGCGCGCGCCAGCGACCTGCACGACAAAGACTATTACTCGCTTCTTGAATACGCCTGCCGTCTGGCCGGTGTCGAAACCCCGCGCCTCAAGGCCTGATTTCGGAGACAACCATGCTGAAAAAAACCCAACTCGGCCGCACCGATCTAAACGTCAGCGCCCTGTGCCTCGGCACCAATATGTTCGGCACCGCCTATGATCAGACCAAGTCGAACGCTTTGCTGGATGCCTTCGTCGCCAAGGGTGGTAATTTCATCGACACCGCCCGCTCCTATGGCGACTGGATCCCCGACGCCCCGAAGGGTGCATCGGAACGCGCCATCGGTGAATGGCTGAAAGGTCAGGACCGCTCGAAACTGGTCATCGCCACCAAGGGCGGTTTCTTCGACATGCGCGTCGGTGACTGGCGTCCGCGCATCACGCCGGAAGATATCGCCGCCGACCTGAACGAGAGCCTGGAGCACCTCGGTGTCGAGACCATCGACCTCTACTGGCTGCACGCCGACAACCCGAGCGTGCCGGTCGAGCCGATCATCGATGCCCTGCTGGCCCATCAGAAGGCGGGCCGTATCCGTTACTTCGGTGCCTCGAACTGGTCGCCGGAACGTATCGAGGCGGCTCAAGCCTATGCCAAGTCGCTGGGCCATGACGGCTTTGCCGCCGTCCAGCCCTTCTGGGGTCTGGGCACGCCAAACGCCGAGGGTGCCGCTGCCGCAGGTTATGGCTTCTACTATGAGGACGGCCTGCAAAAGGTTCACTCCGCCGACCTGCCGATGGTCCCCTATGCGGGCCAAAGCCGTGGCGTGTTTGCCAAGCTGGACCAATCCGGCGAGGAGGCTCTGCGCGACGACCTCAAGGCCATGTATCTGAACGATGACAACCGCGCCCGCCTGCCGGTCATCCAGGAGATCGCCAAGGCCAAGGGCGTCAGCGTCAACGATGTCGTTCTGGCCTATCTGACCAGCCAGCCGCTCCAGACGGTGCCGATCGTCGGTGCCTCGTCGATCGAGCAGCTTGAGGAAACCATCGCCGCCTCGGCTATCGTCTTGTCAGCTGATGAACTGACCCGCCTGAAGGCCTGAAACTAAAGGCCACGCCTTCCCAAGGTCGTGGCCCCCATTTCCGCTCCATGCGGAGCTTGTCGCCCGATCTGAAGGAGCTGCATCCTCCTAAGGGTCGGGCGATATAGTTTGTGGCTTCAGCCGAACACAGACCTGAAGGTGTCGATCGCCTTACGGGCAAGCTCTATCTTGTCACCTCCCGCCAGTACCGCCTGATCATTCGGAGCCTCAAGGCTCAAGGCGTGGCCCTGAAAACTCGCGACAAATCCTGCGACATCGAAATCCCCTTCCCCCGGCAAGCGACGCGCAGAGGCCGCTTCGAAGACGATATCCTCTGGGGCGGGCAGCGATCCGTCGGCCAGTTGGGCAAAGCGGATGTGGGTGTTGAAACGGGTCAGGTCCTCTATCGCGCCGCCGGAACGATATAGGTGCAGAATATCGACATTGATGCCCAGATTGCCCTGCCCTGCCGCTTCGACCAGTTCGTGGGCCTGTTGCAGGGTTTTGATGGCCGAGGCCGGATAGAACTCGATCACGGCCTCCATGCCGTATTGCCCAGCAGCCTCGGCCAAGGCGGACACCGAGCGCGCGGCGCGTTCGCTGTCGCGGTCATAGACCAACAGGTTTATCGCCCGCGCCTTCAACGCTGCGGCGGTCTTGAGCGCCTTGTCGAAATCTTGCGTCTGGGTGCGGCTGGTCACCGTAAAGGGATAGACGAGATCAAGCGTGACCTGATGCGTCTCCAGCGCCTCACGGGTGCGATGCAGGGCATCCGTATTCTCTATGAGACTGTAGGTCGGCATAAGCGGCAGAACGCTCATGGACTCCAGAAACAGGCAGCACCCTTGCAAGCCGTTCTGGCCCGCCAGTGCGGCGACCTCCCACGGATAGGCGTCAGTGACCGTCAGATGGTCCAGCGCAAGGTGCATCCCACTCTCCAATAAAGCCTACGGCACGCTCAGAAATTGCGCAGCCACTCTTGCCGAACAACGCGCGATCAAGCAAAGATCATACAAATGTTCAAATAAGTCGAGGGGACGGATTGTGACAACTCAGGAAAAGGCGGCACGCACGCTTGGCCATATGGCACTGCACTATCCAAAGCCCGAAGATGCCGCCGCTGCGGCCCATCTTCTGAAGCTTCTGGGCTTCGTCCAGACGCAGGAACTGCCGCTGCCGACCGGACCGTTTTACCGCTTCGTGATTTCGGAAAAACACCACGCCCGCGGCGACGGTATTGTCTATCTGTCGTGCTGCCCGCCGGCCCAGCGCGCCTTCTTCGATGCCATGCACAGCGCCCTGCGTTTTGGCCAGCCCGACGAGAATCCGGTCGTGGCCGAACTGCGCGCCGCCATGGTCCAGGACCCGGAATATGCCTTCCATGTTGGCGTACTGTCCGACAGCCTCGAGGACATCGAACAGACGATGTCCACGCTGGAAGATGCCGCCCGCAATGATCCGCTGCTGAAGGGCCGCATCACCGTTTCCTACAACCGTCCGCTGGCCGGTGACGAGGCCGTTGATGGTCGCCTCGACGAATCGCCCGTGTTCAAGGGTGTCACCCGTCAGGCCTATGGCCGCAACGGCGTTCAGGCCTTCATCGAGACCGATCTGCTGATCAACGGCCCGACCGGCGACGCACTGGTGATCGAGCTGGACTACATCTGGCCGGACGTCACCAACCACATCCTTTCTGTCGTGGAGTTTGGCTAATGGGTACCTATCTCGTCACCGGCGCGGCTTCTGGTATCGGGCGGGCTACCGCCGAGGCACTCACAGCCTTGGGCCACAAGGTCATAACCGCCGATCTGGCCAATGCCGACATTGGCGCCGATCTCTCGACCTCCGAAGGACGTGAGGAGCTGGTAGCCAAGGCGACCTCCTTGTCAGGCGGTGTCCTTGATGGCGTCGTCGCTGCCGCCGGTCTGTCACGGCCCGATATTGCCGAGACGACACTGGCCGTAAACTACTTCGGTGCAGTGGCGACACTGGAAGGACTGCGTCCCCTGCTCGCCTCCAGCGGCCGTGGCCGTGCCGTCGCGCTATGCTCGACCTCGGCCTTGCTGGGCGGAGATGAAGCCGTGGTTGAAGCCTGTCTCGCGGGCGACGAAACACTGGCCAAACAGCGCCTCGCCGACAATCCATGGACCGTCTATCTGACATCCAAACTGGCGCTGGCGAAATGGCTTCGCAAGGCGGCTGTCTCTGCAGAATGGGCCGGCTCCGGTGTGCTTTTAAACGCAATCGCGCCCGGCGTCGTCAAAACAGCTATGACGGCCCCACTTCTGGCCGACGAGAATATGTCCGCCGTTGTTGCGCAGTCCAATCCGATGGCCGTTGAAGGCTATGCAGAGCCCGAGGAAATCGCCGAGGCCATTGTGCATCTGGCGACGATCAAGAGCCACTATGTGGTGGGTCAGATACTCTACTGCGACGGCGGCACCGACGCCCTGATGAGACCCGACCACATCTAAACCGCAAGGCGCAATTTGAACTAGCGGCATCGCCGCAATGATCGCTTGCGCCCCAAACATAATTCATACAAATGTTCAGTTAGTGTTTCGGGGAGACTCACATGACTGCCGACAACCAACCCAAATTGCCTTTGGCTGCGACTCCAGAACTGCGCGCCAGCTTGGAGGCTGCCCATCTGCCGACCCTGCTGATGGTCTATGTCCATCTGACCGGCGAGTTGTCGTTACTGGATCAATTCAGCCCCTACATCACCACGCCGTATGCGCCGGACCAGAAGCCTGTTCCCGATGATATGGCGCGCGACCTGAGAGAGCGCCTGTTTACGGTACTGACGTCCAAGGATGCACCGCAGGCCAAGGATCTCGATGCCGAAACCATGCGCCGCATGATGTCGGTCGCGGTTGGCGAGCCTGTGGATGCGGAAAGCGTGCCGATGCTGATCGAGCAGATGGGTTTTGTGCGCCCTGCTCCGCGCCTGCAGACCGCGGGCCGAAAAGCCCCTCCGGCAGACTTTAATGTGCTGGTGATCGGTGCGGGCCTCACAGGCATTGCCGCGTCGATCAAGCTGACCGAAGCCGGCTATGACCACGTCCTTATCGAGAAAAACGAGGACGTCGGTGGCACCTGGTACGAGAACCGCTATCCGGGGTGCGGTGTCGATACGCCGAGCCACTTCTACAGCTATTCGTTCGAGATCAATCCGGACTGGACGACCTATTATCCGAAGGCCCACGAGATGCAGGAATACCTGCTGCGCGTGGCCGACAAATACGACATCCGTTCCAAGACCCGTTTCAGCACCACGGTTCTCGCCTGCCATTGGGATGAGGCCGCCAAGCGCTGGAATGTCTTTGTCGAAAAGAGCGACGGCACCCACGAGACCCTGACCGCCAAGGCCGTCATCAACGCCCACGGCCCGCTGAACCGCTGGCGTCTGCCACCAATCCCAGGTCTGGACCAGTTCAAGGGCATCGCCGTGCATACGGCCGGTTGGGACCCTTCGATCGATGTGACCGACAAGAAGGTTGTGCTGATCGGTACGGGGGCCAGCGCCATCCAGATCACGCCAGCCATCATCGACAAGGTCGAGAGCCTGACGATCCTGCAGCGCGACAAGCACTGGCTGCTGCTCAATCCTGAAATCTCCGAGCAAGTGAACGATGGCGTGCTGTTCGCCATGCGTCACATTCCAAAATACCGCGAGTGGTTCCGCTTCCGCGTCTTCTGGTTCGCGGGCGATGGCCTGTTCATCAATGTGCTGAAGGACCCCGAGTGGAAGGACCACCCGACCTCGGTCTCGGCCGTCAACGATATGATGTACAACATCGCCGTCGGCTATCTGAAGGCCAAGACGACCGATCAGGGACGACCCGATCTGTTCGACAAGCTGCTGCCGGACTTCCCGATCTTCTCGAAACGCCTGCTGCTCGATACCGGCTATTTCGATGCGCTGCGTGATCCCAAAGCGGAGTTGATCAACACCGAGGTGACCCAAATCACCGAAACCGGCGTGGTCACCAAGAATGGCCAGTCGATCGAGGCGGACATCATCATCTTCGCGACTGGCTTCATCACCGCCAAGGCGCTTGGCCCGCTGGAAGTTGTCGGTCCGAACGGTGCTAACCTCGGCGAGATCTGGGGCGACGAAGATCCGCGCTCATACCTTGGCGTCACGCACCCCGGCTTCCCGAACTTCTTCCTGACGGTTGGACCGAACAGTGCTCCGAACCATGCCGCTGGCCAGAACATGCTGTCGGAAGCGCAGATCCACTACATCATCGAATGTCTGGATCGCGTGGTCGCCGAAGGGGCTGACGGTATCGAGCCGACCTATGAGGCGTTCGAGAACTGGAACAACCAGATCGACGAACGCATGCAGCAGATGATCTGGACCCATCCGAAGGCCAACAGCTACTACAACAACTCCAAGGGCCGGAATTTCATGTCCTGGCCGTACCGACTGGTCGACTACTGGAACGCGTCCCGCAAGCCGGACCCGGACCATTTCAAGCTGGTCAAATAAACATAAGGCCCGGATTGCTCCGGGCCTTTTTCGTATCAACCTGCGGTCTGGGCACTGTCTATGGGCAGTGCCGCTCCGGTAACGGACCGTGCATCATGAGAAGCCAGATAGAGGATCGAAGCCGCAACCTCGTCCGCTTCGATGAAACGGCCCATCTTGGGAGCCGAACGGGCGATCAGGGACATCTCGGCCCCTTCAGGCAGGCCCGCCTCCATGATCATAGGCGTCGACACACCTGACGGACAGACCGCATTCACCCGCACCTGATCGGCGGCCAGCTCAATCGCCATAGCCTTGGTCATCGCGATCACCGCCGCCTTACTGGCGCAGTAGGCCGAGTTATAGGCGATGCCGACGAGTCCGGCGGCCGATGCCACATTGACGATGTTGCCTTGGCTAGACTTCAGATGCGGGACAGCCGCCTGACTGAGGAAAAAGACGCTGGCCGCATTGACGGCCATAATCCTGTTCCAACGGTCTGGCGTGTAGGTGCCGAGCGGTGACCAGTCGAGCATACCGGCCACATTCGCCAGCACATCCAGCTTGCCGTGACGCGCAACCACCTCTTCGACCAGCGTAGAGCAACGGCCTGCATCGGATACATCCGCTTCATGCAGACTGGATGTCACGCCATTACCCAACAGGGCGACCGTGTCGGCCAGCCCTTCCATGTTGATGTCGGCCAGCGCTAACACCGCCCCCGCCTTCGCGAAGCGTTCTGCCGTCGCTCTGCCGATACCCGATGCGGCCCCTGTCACAAGTACGACCTTGTTGGTAAAATCCATCCCTACCCCGTTTCAACTGCGAATGCCTTGGCAGCACACATCTATACATTTGTATGTAAATGTAGTTTTCATATAGCTGTCTAGAAAAATATCGCTTAAGTCACCTCGCTCCGGATCACGCAGGTAAAGACACTCAATTCATGGCGATTGAAAAACGGCAATCGACGGATACCCGACGCGCACGCTCTCGCCAGATGATCTTGGCCGCCACCAGTCGCGTGCTTTCAGAGCGCGGACTGAACCTCATGACGGTCGAGGATATCCTGCAGGAGGCCGGCGTTGCACGGGCGACCTTCTATTCGCACTTCACAGACAAGAACGATGCCACCCGCGCCGTGGTGGACGAGATGTTCAAGCGCGCCTCGCAACTCTATCAGAGCATCCACACGCTTAAGGAAATCACACCGGAAACCTTACGGGCCTGGCTCTCCGAAGCCTATGAACAGTGGAAGGCCTATCAGGCCGAAGTCAGCTCTCTGGTACGCGATTTTGCTGGTTTCTTCCGCAGCCCACAGTTCACTCAGCTGGAAGAGTTTGCGCGTGTTCTGGTGGGCGATGGCAGCCAATTCGCCTGTTCGGAAGAAACCGCGCTTCTTCGTGCTCGCCTGCTGATCGTGCAGTTGGAACGTGCGATGATGGATACAGTGAACGGTAATTGGCCTGTGGCCAAGAGCCAGTTGATCGACGAACTGGTCGTACTCTGGCACTCTGCGATGACGCGCCCTTAGTTGCGTAGCGGAATTACTTCCGGTCTACGCAATCAACTAGTGAAGCGCTATATCCCTTCATAGCGCCCATAACGGCGCAGTGCGTCGTGAGGGGAAAATGTCTATCGAAGAGCGTTTGGCCAGGCTGGAAGCGGAGTCCGAAATCCGCAAGCTCAAAGCCCGTTATCTAAATGCCTGCGACGCCAAGGATGTCGCGGCCGTCCGCGCCTGTTTTACCGAAGATGCCAAAATCGATTTCGCGGGTATGGGGCAGTTCACGCTCGACCAGTTGATCGGCATTTTCACCGAACTGGCCGTTACAACCCAGATTGCAGACAGCCATCATGGCCATAACGCAGAGATCGAAGTCCTGTCCGCAGACAGCGCAAAAGCACGATGGAATTTGGGCTTCAGCACATTCGACCCGCGCGGCAACAGCTTCCGCGTGATGTCCATGTTCTACTACGACGAATACCGCCGTACGAGTGACGGTTGGCGTATTTCCGTGTCCTGTACCGAGGCACGAACCGTAGTCGAGGGCAGGCTTGAAGCAGGAAGCGTCACCGGCGCATTGCTGGTACCGCCGCCTGCCCCTGCAGCCTGATTATCGAACGATGGCCGGATGAGGGATGCGGGGTTCGCCCAGCATCTCGCGGTAGGAGGGCGGCTGGCGGTTATCACTGTCCTTGATGCCGTACTTGAGGGCGGCTTCGGCCACTATCAGCGTTTGGCCTGAGATCTCCATTCTAGCTGGATCGCGGTGAACAGCGCCGATGATCTCGCCCGTGAACTCTGGTGTTTCGGCCTTGACCATAAAGCCTTCGTATTGGTCAGGCCGCTCCGCCAAGGATTTGGCAGTACGCTCCGTCGCCAGTGGTCCCATCCAGAAAGAAACTGCCGCAACATCGTGTTCTTTGAGGTCCACGCCCATATCTGCGGCGAACTTGTCTACGCCTGCCTTTTGCGCGCCGTATGCCGGACCGTGCATGTAGCAAACCGATCCGAATGACGACGTAAACGCGATCAATCCGCCACCGGTACGGATCAACAGCGGCGCAGCATAGAAGCTCGACACGTATGACGACCGAAGACCGACATCGAGGATATCGACGAGGCTGAGCGGGCGCTCCCAAAAGCCACCGGGGGTAATCAGTTCATCATCGATGACTGTGGCATTGTTGACCAGCAGATCCAGTCGCCCCTGCTCCGCTTCAACCCGCTCGAACAACGCTTTCACCTGTGCGTCGTCGCGGTGGTCGACAGCGGCGGCAATCCCCTTGCCACCCAACTCTGTGATTGCCTGCGCCGTTGCGCCGATAGTGCCAGGAAGCGGTGCCTGCCCCTCGACGACAGTGCGGCCCGTCACATAGACCGTATAACCCTGTCGCCCCAAAGCCCGCGCGATACCTGCGCCCGCTCCGCGACTGCTCCCTGTTACGACAGCTACCTTACCCGACCCCATACTTTCCTCCTCTTATCGGTCTCCGCGGACATTCACATGCAGATGACTTGAACCAGATTACCACGCATACATACATTGGAACTAAATTATATTGTTGATATGCGTCACAATAAGAGACACAAAAAACGCAATAACAAAACACGCATGGGATAGGGAGGGAATATCATCATGTTGACCCGTTTCAATGTAGGACTGCGTCTCGTAACGGCCGCGCCGGCAGCCATGCTCGCTATGACGGCACCCGCCATCGCCCAAGAAGCGTCAAGCGATCCCCAGGCCGCAGCCATCGTTGACGACGTCGTCGTTACCGCACGCCGCCGCTCCGAAAATCTTCAGGATGTTCCGATCGCCGTCACCGCTGTAACCGGTGAAGGACTGGACGCACGAGGCTACAGCTCGATTACCGATATCCAGCAAATGACGCCGAACCTGACCTTTACGCCGGGCACGGGCGGGTCATCGGGGCAAATGTCGGCATACGTCCGTGGTGTTGGCGAGTACGATTATATCGTCACGTCCGATCCCGCTGTGGCTGTGTTCTTTGATGGCGTCTATCAAGGCCGACCGTTCGGCGCGCTGACCTCGCTGATGGGTATCGAGCGCGTAGAGGTCCTGCGCGGTCCACAAGGCTCGCTGTTCGGCAAAAACACCATCGGCGGTGCCATCAGCGTCGTTTTGCAAAAGCCGACAGGTTCGAACTCCGGCGAAGCTGACCTCAAGGTCGGCAGTTATGATCACGTCCAGTTGCGCGGGTCTTACGATCTGGCACTGACCGACGATCTGGCCATGTCGGTTTCGGCGCTGGGCCGTTGGGGCGACGGCTGGCAGGAGATGGACAGCGGCGGCACAAAGGGCAACACCGACCAGATCGCCGGTCGCGCCGCCCTGCACTGGACCAAGGGCGATTTCGATGCTGTCTTGAGCGTTGACGGCTATCGTCAGCGCCAAAATGCAGCGCCGAACAATATGATCGCCTTCTATCCGGGTTTCTTCTCGGAACTTTACTCCACGTTTGTCGAACCCTGCTGCAATGTGCCATCCAACATTGATCGGGCTGATGTTACTCCGATCCTGAATATCGATAATGCCGATGCCAGCTCGGTCACGCTGACACTCGACTTCCCGGCATTCGGTGGCGATCTGAAGTCTATTTCCGCCGCACGCTACAGCCGTGTGGCCTTCGCTCGTGACGGCGATGCGTCGCTGACCAACTATTCTGGCGACCGTCAGGACATCACCAGCCGCCAGTTCTCGCAGGAATTCCAGCTGTCTCACGAGCTATTTGACGGCAAGGTCACCACGCTGGGCGGCCTTTATCTCTTCCACGAACGCTCGCGCCAGAAAACGCTTCTGGTCACCGCATGGGGCCTGTATCCGCGTCTGCTGGAAGCCCAGTTTGATCCGGAAATGGCTGCAGGACTCGATTTCAATGTCAACTTCGATCAGACGCAGGAAACCGACAACGCCGCCCTTTTTGGTAACGCGACCATCCGCCTGAACGACAAACTCTCGCTAGATGTCGGCGGCCGCCTGACCTACGAATCGAAAGAGTTTGACCAAACAGCCCGGCGCATCTTCGCGCAGGTTCCGCTCATCCCGGGCGTACCGGGCTATCAACTCGATGAAAGCTGGACCAATTTTTCCCCGAAGGCCAGCCTGAACTATGAGGTCAGCGACGAGGTGCGCGGTTACGCCATTGTCTCGCAAGGCTTCCGCTCGGGTGGCTTCAACGGCCGTCCGACCTCGGAGGCCGAGATCGGCAGCTTCGACCCCGAAATCCTTACCAGTTACGAAATAGGTCTGAAGAACGACCTGTTCGACCGTCGCCTGCGCCTGAACATCAGCGCCTTTTACAACCAGTACGAAGACATGCAGGTCAACGTGTCCTATCCGGTGCTGGGTGGCGTCGTGGTTCGCACCGAAAATGCCGGTAAGGCCCGCATCTGGGGTATCGAAGCCGAAGGCCGCGATATCGCGAACGACTGGCTGACCTTCGAAGGCGCTGTTGGTTATCTGGATGCCGCCTATGAGGAATATTTCAGCCGTGACGCGAACGGTAACGTCCTCGACTACAGCGACCTCGAGCTGAAGCACACGCCACCGTGGACCGCCAGCCTCGGCGCTGTGTTTACAGGCCGCATAGGCCAGTTCGATACCACTTTCCGCGTCGATGCCGCCTATATGGACGAGCAATACAGCGACACCCAAAATCAGCCGCTGCTGAAGGGTGAAGCCCACACCTTGCTCAACGCCAGCTTGAACTTTCGCGCCGACAACGGCCTTTCCTTCGGCATAGAAGGCCAGAACCTGACCGATGAGCGCGTGATCAAGGAAGGCTATGACGGCTCGGGATCATTTGGCTTCATCGAGGCCTATTACAACCCGCCGCGGCGCATTTACGCCACCGTACGCTACGCGTTCTGACTTTCCTCCCCTCGACTATCGGCTGCGGATTTCGGTCCGCAGCCTTTTTTTAGCAGGGTCCCGCTTAG
>JAEZHG010000094.1 GCA_023436945.1 Pseudomonadota bacterium
CGATCATGGTCTCGCCGATAGCGCGCGACACGGCCAGCAGCAGAGCCCCCGCGATACCCGGCAGAGCCGCCGGCAGCAGAACCTTTTTCACGGTCTCGGACTTTGTCGCGCCCATGGCATAGGAGCCGTCGCGCAGCGACTGCGGCACCGCGTTCATGATGTCGTCCGACAGTGACGACACGAACGGGATCAGCATGATGCCCATGACGCAGCCTGCCACCAGAGCCATCTGGTTCTGGACCAGCATCAGATACTGGCCAAGGCCGTTGAACGGTCCACCGACCATCCACTCGCCTATAGTGTTGAACACCACACGAAGCGCCGGTCCCACCGTCAGGGCCGCGAAGAAGCCGTAAACAACGGTCGGAACACCGGCCAGAACCTCAAGCAGCGGCTTGACCACAGCGCGGGTCGTCTTGCTGGCATATTCCGAAAGATAGATCGCCGAGAACAGACCGACCGGAGCAGCCACAGCCATGGCGATGAGCATGATCAGGAAGGTACCGGCAAACAGCGGCACAGCACCGAACGCACCCGACGAGCCGACCTGATCGGCGCGGATAGCGATCTGCGGGCTCCACTGGGTGCCGAACAGGAACTCGAACACCGAGACCATGCTGAAGAAGCGAAGAGAGTCGTAAACCAGCGAGAAGATGATCCCGACCGTCGTCAGTACCGCCACGGTGGCACAGGCGAACAGCACACCGACCACCCAGCGCTCTACGGCATTGCGCGCACGAAGCTGCGGGCTGATGCGCCACGCGACGAACAGGCCACCCAGAATGGCCGCCAGAACCGCAGCCGTAAGTCCACCCCACTGCAGGGTGTTCTTGATACGCTGTGCGCGGTGGGCCTCGGCAGGCAGAACCTCTGCATAGGGTGGTGCCCAGATTTGCAGAGCCTGACCACCGGCACCGATACGGCGGGCGTCATTATAGAAGGCTTCGCGGCGGAAGGGCTCAAGCTGTTCGACAACTTCCGGCGTACCGGCCGCGACGAGCTGGCGCTCCAACGGGGTCGAGAAGATGCCAGCCAGCGCCATGATGGCAATGGCCGGAGCCAGAACGCCAATCGCGGCATACAATCCGTACTGGTTGGGTCGCGAGTGCGCACGCACACTCTGGCTACGCCTGACAGCCAGCTTGCGCCCACCCCAGAAGGACAGGACGGCAAAGGCAGCCATCAAAATCAGGAAAATCCAGGTCATCCGGGTCCGTGACGATTAACTCAACCCGCCAAAGAGCGTGGTTCGACTTCGGGCGGAAAATGCCCGCGAAAGGCGTGGGCATTAAGACGGATGCATGACAGTTCTGTTACACACAAGGTCCCGCGACCTTAGTACATTATAGCCAAGCTAGCTTAGCTTTAAACCACTATAAACTATAGCATTTCTGCGAGTTGATCCGCTTCCTGACGCGGACGTGAAGCGGCAATCGGGAAGGCTGCGGCAAATAGAGCACCTGATCCGAGGGCACTTTCCACAGAAAGCGCGCCTCTGTGACGGATCACAATGTGTCGAACGATAGCCAAACCCAGACCCGTTCCCTGACGCTCGCCGCTCTTCTGGCCTTCGACGCGATAGAATCGTTCGGTGAGTCGCGGCAGATGCTCACGCGCCATACCCGGGCCGTGGTCGCGAACCGTGACGACCACATATTTCGCGCCCTGCTCGCGGTCCGGCGTCACCAGCGACAGACGCGTGCTGTCGTTCATCCGTGAACGGAAGCTCTCGTCCAGAGTGCGGTCGCGCTCGATGCTGATCTCGATCTGGCCGCCCGCGCTGGAATATTTCAAGGCGTTGTCGACAAGGTTCTGTACCACCTGAACAATCTCGTCACGGTCACCGATCACATCGGCACCGCCCAGACCCAGTTCCGCCTGGATAGAAACCTGACGCTCATTGGAGAGGACACTGACGGCGTCCACCACATCGGAGGTAGCGCGCGACAGGTCCACACGGCCTGCGGGCGCGATGTGTTCGTTCAGTTCAATGCGCGACAGCGACAGAAGGTCGGCGACAAGACGGCTCATGCGGTCGGCCTGCGTCGCCATAATATCGAGGAAGCGGTCGCGGGCCTTGGGGTCGTCCTTGGCGTGCCCCTTCAGGGTCTCGATAAAGCCGGACAGTGACGCCAGCGGCGTGCGCAGTTCGTGGCTGGCGTTGGCGAGAAAGTCCACGCGCATACGCTCGATACGGCGGATATCTGTCTCGTCGCGCAGGGTTACAAAAGCCAGTGCCTCATTGGCGTGGGGGCGCATCGGCAGAGGACGCACCAGCGCACGCCAGTGGCGGTCATTGGCTCCCCCCGCAAGGAAATCCACCCGCGAGGGCATATCCATGAACAAAGCCTCGTCGACGGCCTCCAGCACAGAAGGCTCACGGATCACAGACACCAGCAGACTGTTCCCCGAGGCGTTCAGACGGAAATGCTCACGCGCCGCAGCATTGGCCAGCAGAATGCGGCGACCGGCGATGTCGTCCGCCTCTCCGCCTGCGATGACAAGAACCGGATCGGTCATGGTCTCGAACACATCGGCCAGCAGCGAAGTCTCGTGTCCGAGTTCGACCGGAATGTCCGTCTCTTCGTTAGTCGCAATCAGGGTGCTGGCCACCGGCTGTGCATTGACCAGCCAAGTCGCCACACCAACCGCCAATGCGCCCAGAACCAGCCAAACGGCCAGCTCCGGTTTCATCACCGCCATCACCAGCATAATCAGGATCGACAACCCGCCGCTGGCTCCCGCCGTCCACAGACGCGACGTCGCCATTGGTGTGACCGGAGAGTTCGAGGGGTCGTAGGGCATTGAAATCCGCTTACCGGCTCAGGGGCTTGTGAACACGTCTAGCGTGCTGCGAACAGACTGTCTCCAGTGCCCTAGCCATATGACATCTCCAAGACGGATCACGGAGTTCATCCCCAGCTTCACAGTAATGCGCATTTCCCAGTCATTGATTGCGGGGCCGCCTCAAAAAATGAATAACGTTGATCGTCGAGATTATTGAGACACGCATGATTCCCCCTACTCAATTGCCGATGTCTCCAGTGCAGTGGACAACTGTACCGATTGTGACCCTGGCCTGCTTTGTCGGGCTATTCATCATGACGAACCTGTTCGAGGTGGCCCGCCGCCGTCGAACTCTCAGACGCACGCTGCCGGATATACTCGTCCCCTCGACCACAGCGCTTGGCTTGTGGGGGGTGGTTTTCTCTGCGGTACAAAGTCACTTTGGTTCTGAAAAAGTCAGCTATTCCATACCTTTGACGGCGCTATCGATGCTGGTGCTGCTCGTGCCGTTTGTCGGGGCCTATATGCTGGCGGTGCGCACCGAGGGTAAGCGGCGGCTGATGACCGCGGTCACGCTCAGCACCCTGCTGGCGGCTTTTGCGGCCAGTGCGATGAATATCAGCCTCATCGCCGCCGTCCAGATAACGGATATGCGTATCCGCTGGGATCTGGTCGATATCGTTCTGGCGTTCCTGCCCCCGCTGGCAATCGGTCTGGCCAGTATCGCCATAAGAATACGCCGGACCTTGCTCAGGACGATTGTCGTTGCGGCTCTGGGCGCGGCTGCATTTACGTGGGTCCATTACCAGGCGGTCTCGTCGATCATAATCGAACCCTATCTGGCGCCGCAGCCTATGGGTTTGAGCGGCGATTTCCTCGACCAGTTCATCATCACCAGCATCTCGCTGATGGTTCTGATGCTGACGCTGGTGTCGGGGGACTATGTGCGGGTTCAGTCCTACTTCATCCGCAATCTGGAGTCGGCCATAGAGGCCATGCCCGTGGGTCTGGCCTTCTATGACAAGCATGACCGGCTGATGTTGTGGAACACGCGCTATGCCAATCTGAACCCCGCACAATCCGCAAAGCTCAAGGTCGGGATGAGTTACCGCGAGGTTCTTGAGTCAGGCGTCAAGGATGCCATCATCCCCCAGAATGGGCTGGACGACGGTTCATGGACCGTCAAACGTAGCCTTGAGCACGATGAGGGGGACTGGCTGCATCCCTACAACTCCGGCGCAGGGTGGATCCAGATCCAGAAGCGCCGCACACAGGACAAAGGGCTAGTCACCACCGTTGCCGACCTGACAGCCCAGATGCAGAACCGCATCACGCTGGAAAACCAGCTGACAGAGGCCAACTCGGCCAATCTGGCCAAGAGCCGCTTCCTGGCCAATATGAGCCACGAAATCCGCACGCCATTGAATGGTGTGCTGGCAGTGGCAGACACGCTGTCACGTACCAACCTGACGGGCCAGCAGACCGAGATGGTCAATATGATCCGCCAGTCGAGTCAGACACTTCAGATACTGCTGACGGAAATCCTTGATCTGGCACGGATGGAATCCGGACAGCTGTCGATCACGCCTGAACCCGTCGATCTGGAAGCCCTGATCAACGAAGTCATCCAGCCCCATGCCGCCACGGCCTATGAGAAGGGCGTGTCATTCGACATCTCTATCTCGCCGTCAGCGCGGGCATGGGTCAATGCCGATCCTGTGCGGTTGAAACAGGTACTGGGCAATGTGCTGTCCAATGCGGTGAAGTTCACCCACGAGGGCCGCATCAGCTTGACCGTTAACGCCCATGAAAGCCTGTTCCATTTCATCATCACCGATACAGGCATCGGCTTCCCGAAAACGTTCAGGCCGCGCCTGTTTGGCCGCTTTGAACAGGCGGACAGCGCCATTACCCGTAACTTTGGCGGCTCTGGTCTGGGGCTGGCGATCTGCGCCGAACTTGTGGAGCTGATGAAAGGCTCGATAGACGCCGATAGTACCGAGGGCGTCGGATCGACATTCAGCATCACCCTGCCCTTCACGCGGGTCGCTTCCCCTGACCGCGACGTAACGCCCCACATGGCCGAAGAGGACAACAGTGCCGATGGGGGCCTGCGCATCTTGCTGGCCGACGACAATGCGACGAACCGCAGGGTGGTCCAATTGATCATGGAAACCACCCACGCCCGTATGGACGAGGTCGAGAACGGGCAGGAAGCCGTCGATGCCTATCTGGGCAAAACCTATGATCTGATCCTGATGGACATGCAGATGCCTGTGATGGATGGCCTCAGCGCAGTGCGCACCATTCGCCAGTTGGAGGCTGAAAATGGTCGCAAGCGCACGCCGATCATCATGCTGACGGCCAATGCCATGCCGGAACACGTAAGCTCGTCATTGGAAGCCGGCGCAGATGCCCATCTGGCCAAGCCCTTCAATGTGACCCAGCTCTTGGAGTTGTCCTACAAGCTGACCGCAAGCCACTGACACAAAGGAAAAGGCCGTCCGGTTTCCCGAACGGCCCTGCCCCTTACAAGATGGTCGCTGGCTTATTCGTAGCCGTGCGCCGCCTCGTTGATCACTTGCGATGGCATGGACGAGAAATCCACGCTGAGCGGCTTGGATGCCTTGGCCTGGAAGGTCTTGATCACATGCTCCAGACGGCGGCGCACTTCCTGCGTATTGGCGTCTCCCGCATCGAGTTCGAGCGGCGCGAGGCAGTAGTCGATGATGCTGCGAGGGCTGGTATAGGTGGTCATAACAGTAGCTCCTTCTCAGGATGAAGAGGGGCGGAAGACAAGCTTCTGCCCCTCCCCTTGGGGGATCAGGCGGCGCTGAACTGTGCCGTTTCGGTGGAGTCCTTCAGAGCCGTGGTCGAGGACTGGCCCTGCGAGATGACGGTGGCGACATCGTCGAAGTAACCGGTGCCGACTTCGCGCTGGTGGCGGGTCGCGGTGTAGCCGATCGACTCGTTAGCGAACTCGCGCTGTTGCAGCTCCGAATAGGCGGCCATGCCACGGTCGCGGTAGCCCGAAGCCAGTTCGAACATGCCGTTGTTCAGGCTGTGGAAACCGGCCAGAGTGACGAACTGGAACTTGTAGCCCATGGCACCCAGTTCGCGTTGGAACTTGGCGATGGTTTCCTTGTCCAGCTTGGCTTCCCAGTTGAACGACGGCGAGCAGTTGTAGGCCATCAGCTTGCCCGGATACTTCTTCTGAATCGCCTCGGCGAACTTCTTGGCGTCATCCAGATCAGGGTGCGAGGTTTCCCACCACAGCAGGTCGGCATATTTGGCATAGGACAGGCCACGCGCGATGCAATGGTCAAGGCCGGTGCCTTCCTTCAGGCGATAGAAGCCTTCCGGCGTGCGGTTCTCGCGGTCGATGAACGGGTGGTCACGCTCGTCGATGTCCGAGGTGATCAGCTGGGCCGATTCAGCGTCGGTACGGGCCACCGTCAGGGTCGGCGTGCCGCAGACGTCAGCCGCAAGACGGGCCGCGATCAGGTTGCGCTCGTGGGCTTGGGTCGGGATCAGGACCTTGCCGCCCAGGTGGCCGCACTTCTTCTCGGACGCCAGCTGGTCCTCGAAGTGGACGCCAGCAGCGCCGGCCTCGATGAAGGCCTTCATGATTTCGAAGCTGTTCAGCGGACCACCGAAACCGGCTTCGGCGTCAGCGACGATCGGGGCGAACCAGTCGCGCTTGGCACCGCCCTCGGCGTGCTCGATCTGGTCGGCGCGCTGCAGGGTACGGTTGATGCGGCGGCACAGTTCCGGTGCGGCGTTGGCCGGATACAGCGACTGGTCCGGATACATGGCCGATGCCGTGTTGGCGTCAGCCGCGACCTGCCAGCCCGACAGATAGATGGCCTTCAGGCCAGCGCGGACCATCTGCATGGCCTGGTTGCCGGTCACAGCGCCCAGAGCGTTGATGTACGGCTCCGAGTGCAGCAGTTCCCACAGACGGTTCGCGCCGCGTTCGGCCAGCGTGTGGGTGATCGGCACCGAACCGCGCAGGCGCAGAACGTCCTCTGGGGTGTACGGGCGCTCGACACCGTCGAAACGGCCCGACGGCGAAGGAACCAGATCAGCAAAAGTGGTCATGTCGTTTCTCGATTGGCTTGGTCGCGGCCGCAGCCGCCTCGCAGTCCAAAGAACACGCCAAAGTCACAAAAGACACATCACAGCGGTCGGTATAGAAGTCACTTAGTCACAATGTGACTTGACAAAATCAGTCATATTGTGACCAATCACCGGTATGCAGGATCATGCCGACAGAAAACTGTTCCTCGGGGCGCGATTGAAAAGGCTGCGACGCGACCTTGGCCTGACCCAGACGGCTATGGCCGAAGACCTGTCGGTCTCGCCGTCCTACCTGAACCATATCGAGCGCAACCAGCGCCCTGTCTCCGCGCAACTTCTGCTGAAGCTGGCAGAGACCTATGATGTGGATCTGCGCAGCCTGAACCAGTCAGGCACAGTCGATGAAGCCCGCCTGGCCGAAATCCTGTCCGATCCCGTCTTCAAGGGCGTCAGCGCGCCGCGCCATGAACTGATGCAGGTGATCGAGGAAGCCCCCGCCGTGGCCGAGGCCCTACTGCGGCTCTATCAATCATTCGATGACCAGCGCGCCCGCATGCGGGCCAGCAGCGCCGACGGCGACATACTGACCGACACAGCCCCCGCTGACTGGGTGCGTGAGTATCTGCAATCGCGCGGCAACCACTTTGCCGATCTGGATGCCATGGGCGAGGCGCTATACGCTAGCATCCACAAGGATCGCCCTGCCCACGCCGAGGGTTTCGAGCCCGCCGCACGGCAATGGCTGGCGGCCCGCCATGGACTGACGGTTCGGACCCTGCCCGCCGAGGTGATGGTGCAGTGGACGCGCCGCTTCGACCTGCACATGCGCCGATTGCTGCTGAGCGAAACGCTGGGGCCATCGTCGCGGGCCTTTGCCATCGCCTACCAACTGGCCCTGTCCGAACACGGCAGCGACCTGAATGCCCTCGTCGATAACGCCAGCCCGCCGGATACGGCTACGCGTAATCTGCTGAAAGTCGCCCTGACCAACACCTTGGCGGCGGCCATCCTGATGCCTTACGGCGCATTCCACCGCGCGGCCGAAGACACCCGTTATGATCTGAACCGCCTACAGGCGCGGTTTGGTGTGTCCTATGAACAGGCCGCGCATCGCCTGACCACCCTGTCGCGCCCCACAGCCCGCGGCGTGCCCTTCTTCCTGATGCGGGTCGATCAGGCGGGCAATATCTCCAAACGATATGCCACAGGCGCGTTCCCGTTCTCGCGGTTTGGCGGGGCCTGTCCGCGCTGGCGGCTGCATTCGGCCTTCCGCACACCGGGCCGGATCATCACCCAGATCATCGAAACGCCCGAGCAGGACGGCAAGCCTGCCAGCCGCTGGTTCACCTTTGCCCGCACGGTCGATCGTCAGGGTCACGACGGGTTTGGCGACCATCAGGACCTCGCCATCGGCATGGGCTGCGAGCTTCAGCACGCGCATCGCTTGATCTATGCGCAGGGGCTGGACCTGAACCACCCCGAGGTGACGCCCATCGGTCCGGCCTGCCGCCTGTGCCATCGCCACCCCTGCGCCGAGCGGGCCGCCGCCCCTATCGACCGCCCGTTAGCCGTCGATGACTGGGCCAAGTCGGTCAGCCCCTATCCGTTTGCCTCAGCGTAATGTCACGCGACCGCTCGAAAGCGTCACACCGACATCCGCCAGAATGGCCGCGACCAAAGGTGCGGGGTCTGAGGCGCCATCATTCAGAAGCTGGCGCATACGGTCGGCCACTTCTGGGCTGCCGCCCGCATCAATGAACTGGGCGAACCACTCGGCCTCATTGACCACGCCATCGCTGTTACGCCGAAGCATCTCGCGCACAAAGTCCAGATAGTCCCCGCCTGTGCGGCGCTTCTGCGCGGCCTCTGCGGCCATGGCGAACACAGCCCCACAGGCATAATAGGCGCGGTGCTCCCCGCGCTCGCTGGCCGTATTCACCGGCTGTCGCGCCAAGCGGATACAGTCATCCACCTCGCGCTGTAGCTCGGCCTTAGCGTCATATGACGGATCGCGAGCCTTGAGCGCCCGCACTGCCATCAGGTCCGCTCCGCCCTCGGTGATCCAGCTTTCGCGCGCGAACTCGTATCGCACCGGCTGGCCCAGCCAGAAATGCGCCGCCTCATGGGCCACATACCACAAGGCCCGCTCGCGTATTTCTTCGTCCGGCTCGACGATGCCGCGCCCTTCGAAATTCATCACGATCAGACCGGGCAGCACACTGCCGCCCATGCTGCTCATCCGTTCGGCAGGACCATTCCATGCCGCCATCAAAACCGGCTTTTCTGCCCCTGCCGACGCAGCCCCCAGACGCTGACGATACCAGCGCCCTGTCGCAGGCGCAGCCTCGGACAAGGTATCGGCCATCCACTTGGGCAGGGCCGGATCAATCACCGCCGTCAGCCCGCCATCACGCGTCACTGTCGCCTCGCCCATCAGGACGTAGGAGCGTTCAAACTGGGTCATCAGAACAGGCCGACGCTCGCCCTGATAAAGGACGGAACCGGACTGGTCTCGCCACGTCACCTTCGTTGGGCCAACATCGAGCTCCACCGCATTCAAATCCGATGGCAGGGCCGAAAGCGCCTCAAGGCTGGCCATCGGAAACACCGAGGCCTGACGGGTGGGAAGCGCCACCGCGCCATTGCTAAACAACAGGGTCGGATATTCTGCTTCAAGATCAACGCCCTTGGGACGGATCTCGATTTCGACCACGCGCGGGACAGGTCCGCCCGCCTCATTGACCAGCGCATCATAGGCACCCGCCCGCACCAGCCTTACCCCCGGTGTCAGCACCCGCCACTGGCTCGGGCGCCACGGCTGGCGCGTCTCGCTCATCAAGGCCGAGTCATAGAAGGCCCATACATCTGCATCCCGATCCATCTCATAGCGAAGATGGATGGTCTGGCCCTGACGGGTAATCTCGGCGCGAGGCGCGGGTGGGCCAGCGCGCTCTAGCGCAGGCATGGGCGCACAGGCTGCAACCAGCGCCAGTGCTGAAACCGCAGCCATCACATTGCGAATGCTCAACATCCAGCTCCTGCACTTTAAATCCAAGGCAACAGCCGACCACATGACAGCCCGATTAGGCCAATGTCAGCTTAAAGTTTGGTCAGAACCAGCCTCGGATTGGCCGCACACACCACGGCCTAGAAGAGGTAATGCCTGAAGCGCGGGAGTGTGCCCTATTCGTTTATTTGGGACCGAGGGCCGCCTTGGCGCGCTCCAGTTCCTCGGCCATGACCTCTTTCAGACGCTGTGGCTCTATGATGGTGGCTTGCCCGCTCCAACTGAACAGATGCCAGGCCAGTTCACGCATCCCCGACGCACGGAAACGTACGATGACCGAGCCGTCTTCTTGATCCTCGACACTTTGGGTCGGGTGCCAGCGCCAGATGCGGGCCTCTGGCGCGGCCTCTGCCGAGATGTGCAGGACCACATCCTCGATCTGGTCCTGATAGATGCCGAACGAGCGGCTGGCGAAGGTCGCCAGATCGAAGTCCGCGGGCGGACGGGCCATTCCTTCCCCCTCCTCGACGCTGCTCATGCGGTCGAGGCGATAGGTCTTGATGGCCTGCGAGGCATCATCATAGGCCACCAGATAGTTTGAGCGCCCGAACATCAGACCGCACGGCGTCACGCTGCGCCCACGCCCCTCGCCGCCCTGACTGGAATAGATAAAGTTCAGCGGCTTTTCGGCCAGAAGCGCGCCACGGATAGTGGCCAGAACGCCCTCGTCTGCGCCGGGGCGCGGCCCGGCCTGTACGGCGATGGTTTCTGCACGCACCAGCGCCTCGAGGTCCGGTGCCATCCGGTTCAGGGTGGTGGAACGCATGGCCGCCTTGATCTTGCGCTCCAGCCCTTCCAGCGTTGCCGCACGCACAGGGTCCCCCGCCGCATGAAGGCTGGCCGCCGCCTTTGAAAGCTCCAGCATCTCGGTCGCGGTCGGGGCCTGTTCAAACGAGGACAGACCACCACGGATGCGCCAGCGCTTGGTCGGCGGGTCGCTGATTTCCTCGGCCTGCGGGAACAGCATCAGCACCGCATCGCGCATACGCTCTGCCGTGCGGCGGCCCACGCCCATTTGGGAAGCCATTTCATTGATGGTCAGGCCCTCGGCGCTGGCGGCCATGCCGCGCGCCAGATCGATGACCATGGCTGCCTTATCGTGGCGCATGAAACTTCTCCACAGAGATACGTCCGAACCTGACGCAATACTGTTTCATAACTCTCCTCACAGCAAGAGGCGATGTCCTCTCGAGCAGGAGTTTCACAGATGGCTTTCTCGTTTGCCCGCACCGCCGCCGCCCAAGCTAACGCCCAGTCGAACAGCGTCTATGCCGCGGCCCCGACCCTGCGTCCGTTCCAGCGCAAGGCCTTTGCGGACCGCTATCTGATCGTGCCGTGCGAGACCGAAGCCGATCTGGCCGTCGTCTGGGACCGTCAGGAAGAGCAGGTCGTGGATGTGATCTGCGCCTCCAGCGGCTTCTACTCGGAAGAGGACGCCATGTGGGACGAGTTCCGCGCCGCCTCGATGGATCCGGCCTACGCCAACTGATTACCCGCAAGGGCCTAGTGGACGAGCGGATCCGGCTTTGCGATCCGCCCCGCCAGCGTCCACTCCCCTTGCGGCACAATACGCACCCATGCCCCCGCAGGCGCACTGAGCCACTGGCCGTCGCCGGGGCTGGACGTCTCGCGATGCACAGGACCGCCCGTCGCAATTTCCAGCGTCAGCGGTGCGCCCATATAGGCGGTCCACATCTCTTCGCTTTCCATCGGCACCCACTGCGGCACATCATCCGACAGCAGCAGACGATAGGCGACCACGCGCTCCGCATCCGGCTCCTGATTGGGGAACAGGCGGTAATAACCACCGCCCGGATAGGGCGTCAGGCCAAGGTTCATGGCGACCTCTTCGGCCGTGAAGTCGTCGTCGCTGTCGCTCATTATTCCGGCCGAAACTGGTGCATAGCCAAGCTATAGGGTGATCCGACAACAGGTGCCAAGTCACACCTTTATCGCCGCGGGTTACGCGTCTGGCTGCCAGCGCCCGTCACGGAATACATAGGTGCCGCCGCCACGGAACGGCACGCGCGTGGGTCCGGTTTTTCCGGTTCCCATTACGGTATAGGCCACGCCCTCTTTTAAGGGCTTGGATGCCTCGATCTCTTCAAAGCGCGAAGGGATTTGCCCATAGGCGACCTGAGTAAGCCGCTGACAGCCGCGACCTCGCAGTTGGATTGACCAGATCGGGATCGTCTCGTCGCCCGCCCTCTCGACCACACGCAAACTGTCCAGACACACACGCTCGTGCTTGTCCGCCGACTGGCCAAAGACGGCCACGGGTTGCTGTAGCGATCCCGTTATATGCACGGGCACCATGGCCGAGCACCCTGCAAGGATCACCGGCAAAGACAGGGGAAGCAAACGCTGAACACTCATGAATGCTCAACGCAGCACGCCCTGCCCTGATCCGCTGTCTGGAGCGGATCACAGCCCTTTGACGATACCCTCGACCATCTTCTTGGCATCGGCGAACAGCATCATGGTGTTGTCGCGGAAGAAGAGCTCGTTCTCGACACCTGCATAGCCTGCCGCCATGCCGCGCTTGACGAACAGGACGGTGCCCGCCTTTTCGACATCAAGGATTGGCATGCCGAAGATGGCGCTGCTTGGGTCGGTCTTGGCCGCAGGGTTGGTGACGTCATTGGCCCCGATCACGAAGGCCACATCGGCAGAGGCGAACTCGGAGTTGATGTCCTCCAGCTCGAAAACCTCGTCGTAAGGCACGTTGGCCTCGGCCAGCAGCACGTTCATGTGGCCCGGCATACGGCCCGCGACGGGGTGGATGGCGTATTTCACCTCGACGCCCTCTTCCTTCAGCTTGTCGGCCATTTCACGAAGCGCGTGCTGGGCCTGAGCCACGGCCATGCCATAGCCCGGCACGATGATGACCTTGGAGGCGTTCTTCATGATGAAGGAGGCGTCTTCGGCGCTGCCCTGTTTGACGGGGCGGGTCTCTACGCGCCCCTCTCCGCCAGCAGCCGCCTCTGCACCAAAGCCGCCGAGGATCACGCTGATAAAGCTGCGGTTCATGCCCTTGCACATGATGTAGCTGAGGATCGCCCCCGACGAGCCGACCAGTGCGCCTGTAATGATCAGGGCGATGTTCTCCAGCGTGAAGCCCAGCGCCGCTGCGGCCCAGCCGGAGTAGGAGTTCAGCATCGACACAACCACCGGCATATCCGCACCGCCGATGGGGATGATCAGCGTCGCGCCTAGAACCAGCGAAATGGCGAAGATCAGCCAGAAGGCCCAGATGGCCGTGCCGCCCGTTCCAATCAGAATACCGATCAGGAACACCAGCGCCGCCAGAAGGCCGATATTGATCATGTGGCGTGCAGGCAGAAGGATCGGCGCGCCGCTCATATTGCCGTTCAGCTTGGCAAAGGCGATCACCGAGCCGGTAAAGGTGATGGCACCGATGGCCACACCAAGGCTGAGTTCAACCAGCGACAGGGTCTTGATGCCGCCTGCCACGGTCGCAATGCCAAAAGCTTCAGGCGCATAGACGGCACCGACAGCGACCAGACAGGCCGCCATACCGACAAGGGAGTGGAAGGCCGCAACCAACTGCGGCATGGCGGTCATGGGCACACGGTTGGCGATCACCGCCCCCGCACCACCGCCCACAATGACGCCGCCCGCAATCAGGCCGAGCGTCAGGGGATCAAGTGCACCGCTGGTCCCGATAAGGGCCAGTGTCACGCCAACGGCCAAGGCCATACCCACCATACCGAGCATATTGCCACGGCGGCTGGTTTCAGGGCTGGAGAGGCCACGAAGGGAGAGGATGAAAAGCACCCCCGCCGCCAGATAGGCCAAAGCTGCAAGTGATGCCTTCATCCCCTCCCCCTCATTGGGTTGCCTTAAAAGACGTTGATAACCGCCGGCGTGCTGCCATCGCTGCCCGCTGCGGTCGGCTGGCCGTTCTTGACCAGAGCCACACCGATGCGGCCTTCGCCGCCGGTCTTGGTCAGGACACACGAGCCGTTATCGGTCGGCAGATTGCCGGTTTTGTTGCCTTCGCCCGACACCGACATGCGGTTTTGCGGCACGCCACGGATGGCGATCGAACGGAAGCGGCACTCCATGGTCCAGGACGCGCCCTGCGGGGCAGCAACGGCCCAGGACAGACCACCCTTAAGATTGTCAGCCACCTCACGCGGCTGGGCCACGGCGACAGAGCCAGCAGCAACGCTCAGAGCAAGCACGGCGGTCGATACAAAGGTCTTCATTCTCGATTACTCGACTTCGATTCTAATCAGGGCTCGATATGCGGTTGGGTGCGGAACAGTCGCCACAAACCAATGGCGATGAACAACGGGCCAAGCACGACAATAAGCCAATCCATAAAATGGAGTTCTCTGTCACGCACGAAATACAGGGCCAGCGTCGCGGCGATGACGATAGTCGTCCCGCAGTCATGAAAGCGCTGGCGCAGTATCGGGGTCTTGGCCTTGAACCAGCCCCATGCCCAAAGTCCGAAGCCAAAGACGATCAGCGCACGTGCCACCGCCAAGGCCACTGTTTCCCCTCCCAAATACATCCTTACCGTTTACCCATAGTACGACGGCCAGAACGCACCGCCAGAAACACCATAATCGCGCCGCCAACAGCAAAGCCCATGGCCTGCGTCGTGTCCTCACTCTGATAGGCACGCCACGACAAGGCCGCGAAAGCCACGCCCACCACGATCGGATAACCGACGCCCAGCGCCCTCTCGATGAAGCTACGCACACGCTCGGGCAGACGGTCGCGCATCAGCGACAACAACAACACCGCACCGATGGCCAGAAAAATGGCCACCATAACAACACCACTCGGGTCAAACCCCATACTCAACGCCTGTCCTTCTTGCGGTACATGGCCAACATCCGTCGGGTGACCATGAAGCCGCCAAATATATTCACACTGGCAAGGGTGACCGCGGCGATACCCGCGCCCTTGGCTATCCAGCCATTGGGGCCATCCCCGTCAGCCGTCAGGGCCGCCGCCGCGATAAGTCCGCCCACAATAATGACCGAGGAAATCGCATTGGTGACCGCCATCAACGGCGTATGCAGGGCCGGCGTCACGCTCCAAACGACATAATAGCCGACAAAGATCGCCAACACGAAGATGGCTAGACGAAAGACGGTGGGGTCAACGTAGTCCATTTCAGCCTCTCAGCCCTTCATGAACAATGGCACCGCCGTGTGTGACCACTGCGGCTTTCAGGATTTCTTCTTCCAGATCAAGACTTAACGCCCCGTCCTTGATGACCAGTCCAAGGAAGGCCACCAGATTGCGGGCGTAAAGGGCGCTGGCGTCTGCGGCGATACGTCCGGCCAGATTGGACCAGCCGACGATCTTTACGCCATTGGCCGTGGTGACGATCTGATCGGCTTGCGAGCCTTCGACATTGCCGCCCGCCTCGACCGCCAGATCGACAATGACCGACCCGGCCTTCATCGAGGCCACATGGGCCGCGCTAAGTAGTTTCGGTGCAGGACGGCCCGGTATCAGGGCCGTGGTGATGACGATGTC
>JAEZHG010000180.1 GCA_023436945.1 Pseudomonadota bacterium
GGCCTTTCATTATCAGAGCAGTCTAACCCCTCAGACGCGCTCGATAATGATAGCCGGAGCCATGCCGCCAGCAGCGCACATGGTGATCAAGGCATAGCGGCCGCCCGAGCGTTCCAGCTCGTCCAAAGCGGTGCCGATCAGCATCGTTCCCGTCGCGCCGATCGGGTGACCCAGCGCCATGGCACCACCGTTGATGTTCACCTTGGAGCGGTCCAGATCGAGGTCGCGGATGAACTTCTCGGCCACCACGGCAAAGGCTTCGTTGATTTCCCACACATCGATGTCGTCTTTCGACAACCCCGCCTTGGCCAGCACCTTCTTGGCGGCCGGAACCGGAGCGTTCAGCATCAGGGTGGGGTCATCGCCGATATTGGCATAGGCGACCACGCGGCCACGCGCCTTCAGCCCATGCTTTTGCGCATATTCCGGCGAGGTGATCAGGATGACAGCCGCGCCATCCACCACGCCCGACGAGTTACCCGCATGGTGCACCGGCTCGATCTTAAGCCCCGGATAGCGGCGCTGGATCTGGGTGGCGAAGGTCACGCCATTGCCCTGATCGAAGTCGGCCAGACCACCAAAGCTGCCCTTCAGCGCCGACAGGCCCTCAAGCGTCGTGTTCGGACGCGGGAACTCCTCGCGGTCCAGAGCCACCGTGCCGTCTGTGTTCAGAACCGGCACCAGCGACTTGGCAAAGCGGCCTTCTTCAATGGCCACAGCCGCACGCTGCTGGCTGACCAGAGCCAGCTTGTCGAGGTCCTCGCGGGCAATCCCCTCGACCGCCGCAATGGCATCGCCACAAACGCCCTGATGCGATTGCGGGTGCATTTCGTCCAGCACATCATAGCCCGCGCCCATCAGGGCCGGAGGCGTGCCGTTCTTGGCATCCTCGGCACCCAGTTGGGCGTGATAGGACATCATCTCGACGCCGCCCGCGATCACACAGTCCTCATGGCCCGAAGCCACAGCCGCCGTCGCCAGCGTCACCGCCGTGATACCGCCGCCGCAGAAGCGGTCCAGCGTCACGCCCGATGCCGTGATGTCATAGCCCGCCGCCAGCGCCGCCATGCGGCCAAGGTCACCGCCCTGTTTGCCGCGCTGGACCGAGGTGGAAATGATCACATCGTCCACCGTCTTGGTGTCCAGCTTGTTGCGCTCTGCGATGGCCTTCAGGACCGTCGCGCCAAGGTGCGTCGGGTGCAGGTGTGACAGTGCGCCCTTGCCCGGCTTGCCAATGCCGCGCGGGGTACGAACCGCGTCGATGATAAGGGCTTCGCCCATGGTGTTTCTCCCCTTGTGATTTCTAGCGGGTGAAGCTTGCGCCGCTGGCGGCCTTCTCGACCAACAGCTTGGCCGGCTCGATGCCTTGTGCGCGCAGGCCCTCTACGATCTTGTGCAGGCCCACAGTGTCGGCCCAGAACATCGGGCCGCCCGTATAGACCGGCCAGTTGTAGCCAAGGATACAGGCCACATCGATGTCGCTGGCACGCAGCGCAATGCCTTCTTCCAGAACCTTCGCCGCCTCGTTCACCACCGGATAAAGCGTGGTCGCCACGATCTCCTCGTCGCTCACCTCGCCGCGCGACTGCACGCCCTTGAAGGCAGCGAAATCGGCGATCACCTTGGCTGCGACAGGGCTTGGCGTCGCACGGCGGTTCTCGTCATAGTCATAGAAGCCGCCATTCTTCTTCTGGCCCAGACGGTCCAGCGCCACGAGGTCGCCATACAAGGTGCGCTCGTTCGAGCCGCGCCCGATCACGTCCAGACCCACAAGGTCGATCATCGCGAACGGCCCCATGGCAAAGCCATAGTCATAGAGCGCCTTGTCGATCTGTTGCGGGCTAGGGCCTTCCAGCACCAGCTGGTCGGCGGCATAGCCCCGCTCGGCCATGATGCGGTTGGCGATGAAGCCATGGCACACACCCGACAGCACCGGCACCTTGCCGATGATCTTGCCGAGGTTCATGCCCGTGGCGACCACTTCCTTACGGGTCTTGGCCCCGCGCACCACTTCCAGCAGGCGCATCACATTGGCCGGCGAGAAGAAATGCAGGCCGATCACATCTTCCGGACGCGAAGTCGCCTCGGCAATGGCATCCAGATCAAGGAAGCTGGTGTTGGAGGCAAGGATCGCGCCCTTCTTGGCGATCTTGTCCAGTTCGGCGAAGATTTCCTTCTTCAGACCGATCTCTTCGAACACCGCCTCGATGATCAGGTCCACATCGCCCAGATCGTTCTTGGTCAGGGACGGCGTGATCAGCGCCATGCGCTGCTCGACCTGCTCCTGCGTCATCCGGCCCTTGGCGGCGCTGTTCTCGTAGTTCTTGCGGATGACGCCAATGCCGCGATCTAGCGCCGGCTGGTTCGTTTCCACCAGCGTCACCGGAATCCCCGCATTGAGGAAGTTCATGGTGATGCCGCCACCCATGGTGCCAGCCCCCAGAACGCCGACCGACTTGATCGGCAGCGGTTGGATGTCCTTGCCGATGTCCGGCACCTTGGTGGTCGAGCGCTCGGCAAAGAAGAAATAGCGTTGGGCCGCGCTCTCGGTGGATTCCACCAGCTCATAGAACAGCTCGGCCTCGCGCTTGATACCGGCGTCAAAGTCCAGCTCAGCGGCAGCTTCAACAGCCTTCACGATATTGAACGGCGCCTTGAAACCACGGAAGGCGCGGGCGTTCTTCTTCAGGAACTCAGCGTAGATTTCCGGTTTGCCACGGGCGCTTTCCACCTTGTCCTGCAGATCGCGCACACGGCTCAGCGGTGCAGTCGCGTGCTCGGCAATCAGCTCTTCGCAATAGGCAATCGCCTGTTCGCGCAGTTGGCCCTCATCGGCCAGCATGTCGATCAGGCCCAGAGCATGCGCCTTCTTGGCGGCAATCGGCTTGCCCGAGGTGATGATGTCCAGCGCCGCCTCTACGCCCACCAGACGCGGCAGTCGCTGGGTGCCACCCGCCCCTGGCAGAACGCCCAGATGCACTTCCGGCAGACCCACCTTGGCCGACGGCACGGCAATACGGCGATGGCAGGCCAGTGCGGTTTCAAAACCACCGCCCAGAGCCGTACCGAAGATGGCGGCGACTACGGGCTTCTGCTGGTTTTCGAGCTGGTCGAAAACGACATCCAGCGAGGGTTCCTTGAACGGCTGGCCCAGTTCGGAAATATCGGCCCCCGCAAAGAAGGTGCGGCCCGCGCAGGTCAGGACGATCCCCTTGACCGCATCGTCAGCCAGCAACTGCTTCATGCCCTCATCGAGCGCCACACGCACAGCATGCCCAAGGGCATTCACCGGCGGGCTGTCGATGGTCAAAACCCCTACCTGCCCGATGACTTCAACCGAACCGATTGTGCCCATGGCCCTCATTCCCTCCAGTGTATTCAGTTTGTGACTCTCACAGTCACTTTCATAACGATACTAAGTCATGTTTCTTCGGTTTGCACAGACCCGAAACGGCCTGTCGGCAAAGAAAAATGAAAGGCGGCCAAAGCTTTCGCTCCAACCGCCTTTCCAGTTCATCGCCTTATCGCGGAGCCATGCGGATCGCGCCGTCGATACGCACATCCTCGCCGTTGAAGTACGGATTACGCACCATCTCCAAGGCCAGCGAGGCGTATTCTTCTGGATTACCCAGACGCTTCGGATGCGGCACGCTAGCGGCCAGTGCGGCCTTCACGTTTTCCGGCGCCGCGTTCATCAGCGGGGTGTTGAAGATACCCGGCAGGATCGTGTTCACACGGATCGCCTCGTTCATCAGGTCACGCGCGATCGGCAGGGTCAGACCGACAATAGCAGCCTTGGAAGCGGTGTATGCCGCTTGTCCCATCTGACCATCCTCGGCGGCGACCGATGCGGTGTTGATGATCACGCCGCGCTCGCCGTCTTCCATCACATCGAGGCTCAACATGCCCTGAGCCGACTTGGCGGCACAGCGATAGGTGCCGACCAGATTGATCTGGATGATCTGGTTAAAGGCATCGATCGGGAAATGCCTGGCCTCGCCCGTCTCGCGGTCGCGCCATGCGGTCTTATAGGCATTACCGGTTCCGGCGCAGTTGATCATGATGCGCTCTTGGCCGTGGGCCGCACGGGCCTTCTCAAAACCCGCATCGACCGAGGCTTCATCGGTGACGTTCACCTTGCAGAAAACGCCGCCGATTTCCTTGGCCACGGCCTCGCCCAGCTCTTCGTTCAGATCGAAGAGAGCCACCTTCACGCCCTGCGCCGCCAGCGCACGAGCCGTCGCCGCCCCCAGACCGCTGGCCCCACCCGTTACAACGGCGGCTTGTCCTTGAAACTTCATCTCGTTCCCTCCGAATAGACGGGCGCTTTAGAGCGCCTCGATAATGGTGACATTGGCCAAACCGCCGCCTTCGCACATGGTCTGCAGCCCGTATCTCTTGCCCCGCGCCCGCAGCGCATGGATCAGGGTGGTCATCAGTTTCGCCCCCGTTCCGCCCAGCGGATGGCCCAGCGCAATCGCGCCGCCATTGACGTTCAGCTTTTCAGGGTCCGCCCCCACCGCCTTGGCCCACGCCATCGGCACCGAGGCAAAGGCCTCGTTGACCTCGTAAAGGTCGATATCGTCGATGCTCAGACCGGCACGCTTCAGCGAAAGCTTGGTCGCATTCAGCGGCGCTTCCAGCATGATCACAGGGTCTTCGCCAAAGACGGTCATCTGGTGAACCCGCGCCAGAGGCTGAACGCCCAGCTGCTTCAAGCCGCGCTCGTTGACGACCAGCAAACCCGCAGAGCCGTCGCACATCTGGCTGGCATTACCGGCCGTGATCCCCCCGCCGTCCATCAGCGGCTGCAACCCTGCCAGACCTTCCAGCGAGGCATTGGCCCGCACACCCTCGTCGGCATCGTGACGGACGGCATTGCCTTCCTTGTCCACGCCATCCAGCACGAGGATCTCGTCCTTGAAGGCACCGTTTACAATCGCCTGCGCCGCCTTCTGATGGCTCTCCAGCGAGAACTGATCCATCGCCTCGCGGGTAAAGCCGTGCTTCTCCGCAATGGCCTGCGCACCATTGAACTGGCTCCACACCACACCCGGATAGCGCCTTTCCATGCCCGGCGACGTCGAGCCGCCAAGACCGGCCTTCAGCGACAGCACCAGCGGCGATCCCATCGGCACACGCGTCATGCTTTCCACGCCCGCCGCGACCACCACATCCATGGTGCCACTCATCACGGCCTGAGCCGCAAAATGCAGCGCCTGCTGCGATGACCCGCACTGGCGGTCAATCGTCACCGAAGGCACGCTTTCGGGCAGTTTCGACGACAGCACCGCATTGCGACCCACTGAGTTGGACTGCTCGCCCGACTGGCTGACGCAACCCATGATCACATCCTCGATCAGGGCCGGATCAACACCGGAGCGGACCACCAGTTCATCCAGACCCGACGCCGCCAGATCTGCCGGATGCCATTCACGCAGACGCCCGCCCTTGCGGCCACCCGCCGTGCGCACAGCCGAAACGATATAGGCCTCGCCCATCGCTCTACTCCCCCGATTTATTTGGAAATCAGCGCAGCAAGGCGCTTATGGATAAGCTCTTCAGCCTCGCCAATGATGCGATCGACCAGTTCCTGAACCGACGGCACATCATGGATCAGCCCCTGCACCATACCTGCGGTCCAGATGCCGTGATCGGTATCGCCCGACACCAAACCTTCCTTGCCGCGCACACCCTTGACCAGATGCGCCACGTCCTCGAACGGGCGGCCTTCCTTCTCCGCAGCAATCACCTGCTGGCTGATGGCATTTTTCGCCACCCGCGCAGAGTTGCGATAGGTGCGGAAGATGATGTCCGTGGCGCGCTCGTCGTTTTCCACCATGGCCTGTTTGAAGGCCTCGTGGATCGGCGCTTCCTTGGTGGCGCAAAAACGGGTGCCCATGTTCACACCGTCCGCCCCCAGCGCCAGCGCCGCCACCAGCCCCCGCGCATCGCCAAATCCACCCGACGCCAGAATAGGCACAGACAGCTTGTCCGCCGCCGCCGGAATAAGGATCAGGCCGGGGATATCGTCCTCGCCCGGATGGCCCGCGCACTCAAAGCCATCGATAGAGATCGCATCCA
>JAEZHG010000186.1 GCA_023436945.1 Pseudomonadota bacterium
ACCCCGACCTTTGCCATCATCATCGTTTTCGTCCTGTCGGAAGTTTTCCGTGAAGGTTCGCGCCTTCGCAAAGATTCCGAACTGACGATCTGATCCAAAACCGCTAAAGCAGACTCATGGCCATTCGCGTCCAACTCGACAGACTTCTTGCCGAACGGCGTATGTCCCTCACGGAACTCGCTGATCGCGTCGGTGTGACTGTGGCCAATCTCTCGATCCTGAAAACCGGCAAGGCCCGTGCGGTGCGCTTCTCCACACTGGAAGCCCTTTGCCGCGAGCTGAAATGCCAGCCGGGCGATATCCTGTCTTACGTGCCGGGACCGTCGTCAGGACCTGCCGACAACGAAAGCTAGGGTTAGGTTTGGCGCGTCGTCCCTCCCAGCCCAGCGAGGACGACCGTCGCCTGTGGAAACGGGTGACGCGCACCGTCACGCCGCAAGCGCCCGTCAAATCCGCCTATGTCGCCTCAGACGCTGTCGAGGCGGCGTTGGCCGAAATGGCCGAATATCTGGGTGAGGCTCCGGTCGAGACGCCCAAGAAAAAGAGTAAGGCCGCCAAGACCAAGAGCGTGGCCAAGCCTTCTATCGCACCTGTATCTCAGGCTTCGCTGACAGCAGAGGCGGCGGGTACGGCGGCCCTGATCGCCGGAATGCTGCAAAGCGAGCGCATGCGCTATGAGGGCCCGCGTCCCGCACCGGAAGAACTTGAGCCACGACGCCAGCGACGACTGTCCAGAGAGCGCGATCCGATTGAAGGCCGTATCGACCTGCACGGCTTTGGCCGCTTCGAGGCCGAAGACCAGCTGCGTGCCTTCCTGATGGCCAGTCAGGCACGTGGCCTGCGCTCGGTTCTGGTGATTACCGGACAGGGCAGGCGAGGGGGCGGTGTAATCCGCGCCTCATTGGTCGAGTGGCTATCCAGCCCGCACCTGCGCCATGTGGTGTCAGGCTTTGCCAGCGCCCACCGCCGTCACGGCGGCGACGGTGCCTTCTACGTCACCCTGCGCCAGCGCTGACTTTACGACTGGGCGTTGCGGATAGCCGCAGCCCCCGCCAGCGGTGCGACCACCATGGCGAACAGCACATAGGCCCCGAGCAGCGCCAAGGCCGATCCAACGGTCTGTCCGTTCGCTGCGCGCGCCAAGGCCCCCGCACCAAAGACGACAGGCGGGATAAACAGCGGCAGGACGATCACCGCGATCAGCAAACCACCGCGCTTTGATCCCAAGGCCAGCGCCGCCCCCAGTGCGCCCGTAAAGGCAAAACCCAATCCACCAATCAGGGCCGACAAACCCGTCAGCAGGATCAGCGAAACCTCCTGACCCAGAGCCAGCGCCGCTACCGGGGCCATCAGCGCCAAAGGCAAACCCGTAGCCATCCACTGTGCCAGCGCCTTGATGGCCACCACCAACTCCATCGGCAGCGGTCCCATAGCCAGCAGATCCAGCGAACCGTCTTCCAGATCGCGTTCGAACAGCCGCTCCAGTGACAATAGCGAGCTCACCGCCAGCGCCATCCATGTCGCACCCGCCGCGGCCGGTGCCAGAATGCGCGGATCACCGCCCGCAGCCAGCGGCAGGATGGCCGTCATGCAGAGCATGAAACCGCAGGCCAGCAGAGGGCCGCCGCCACCGCTCCACGACAGGGAAAGCTCGCGCCGGAACAGGCTCTTTGCCGCCATCAACCGCGCCCTCCCAGATCAAGCGAACGACTGGATACGGGCAGAGGATCATGGACCGCCGCCAGTATCATTCCACCCATGGCGAGATGCTCGCCCATGACCTCTGCCATCTGTGCGCGCCAGACATCGTCCAGCGGAGCCAAGGGTTCGTCCAACAGCCACAGTGCCCGCGGCGCGGCCAGCAATCTTGCAAAACTCAGGCGCCGTTTCTGCCCTGCCGACAGCTTGCGCGTTTCCAGATCAAGCAGCGGCTCAAGTTTCAGGCGCGCAATGGCCGCCTCGGCCAAGGCCTCGGTTCCACCCAGATAACGGCACTGGAAGAAAAGCTCCTGACGCGCCGTGCGCGTGGGCTTCAAACCTTCGAGATGGCCGAGCAAATGCACATGGCTGCGGCGCGCCTCCTCAGGCTCCATCTCGCCCTCGGGACCGTCGAAAAATACCCCGCCCTGATCGGGCCGGATGAAGCCCGCAACTGTGCGCAACAGGCTGGTTTTCCCCGCCCCGTTTGCCCCCGTCAGCGCCACGGCCTCACCCGCATCAAGCTTGGCATAAAGCCCTTGAAACAGGTCTCTTTCGCCGCGTGACAGAGCGATGTTCTCGATCCGCACCCCCCTCAGCATTTGCGAACCTTTCTCAATGTCCACGACGTTGGTGTGGATACATGGACGTGAGCCCCCAGCGTGCTTATATGCCCTGTCGCCGCAGCAGGCTTTCGCCGCGCACGCCAGAGACCTGTGAGCCCTGACGTCCAGCGCGCGAAGGCGCAACCGAATTTCCGGGCGGCGTTTGTCAGAGGACCACCTTATGCCGTCGATTGACAGCCTCAAGACCCGTCAGGACCTTACGGTCGGACGCAAGAAATACGCCTATTACAGCCTTCCGGCCGCCGAGGAAGCGGGCCTTGCCGGAATTTCGCGCCTGCCGCGTTCGATGAAGGTGCTGCTGGAGAACCTGCTGCGCAACGAAGATGGCGTTTCGGTTACCGAAGCAGACCTGAAGGCCGTGGCCGCATGGATCGAAAACAAGGGCTCGGTCGAGCACGAGATCGCCTTCCGTCCGGCCCGCGTGCTGATGCAGGACTTCACCGGCGTTCCGGCCGTTGTTGACCTCGCTGCCATGCGCGACGCGATGGACAAGCTCGGCGCCGATGCCAAGAAGATCAACCCGCTGGTTCCGGTCGATCTGGTCATCGACCACTCGGTCATGGTTGACCACTTCGGCAATCCGCAAGCCTTCGACCAGAACGTTAAGCGCGAATACGAGCGCAACATCGAGCGCTACAACTTCCTGCGCTGGGGTTCGTCGGCCTTCAACAACTTCCGCGTCGTTCCTCCGGGCACCGGCATCTGCCACCAGGTGAACCTCGAGCACCTTGCCCAGACCGTCTGGACCGCAGACGAAGGCAAGAAGACCGACGCCTATCCAGACACCGTCGTCGGCACCGACAGCCACACCACCATGATCAACGGTCTGGCC
>JAEZHG010000204.1 GCA_023436945.1 Pseudomonadota bacterium
GTCAGGTCGTCTGGCAGGACGAACTGTTCGAACTGCTGCAATACAGCCCGACCACCAAAACCCAGTATGAAGTTCCGCTGCTGATCTTCCCGCCGTGGATCAATAAATTCTACATTCTGGACCTACGCCCCGAGAACTCGATGGTGCGCTGGCTGACCGAACAGGGCTTTACCGTTTTCGTCTGTTCGTGGGTAAATCCGGACAAGGACAAGGCCCACTTCACCTTTGACGACTATCTGGAAAAAGGCGTTCATCGCGCTGTCGCCAAGGTTCTGGAACAAACGAAACAGCCCAAGGTCAACACCGTCGGTTACTGCATTGGCGGCACCCTGCTAGGCGCAGCGCTGGCCCATGCGGCTGCGACGGGCGATGACCGCATCGCCTCTGCGACCTTCTTTGCGGCCCAGCATGATTTCAGCGAAGCGGGCGATCTGTCCCTGTTCACCGACGAGGCGTGGCTTGAGGAAATCGAGCGCCAGATGGATGAAGCGGGCGGCGTTCTGCCCAGCACCAGCATGGCAGACACCTTCAATGCATTACGCAGTAATGACCTGATCTGGTCGTTCTTTGTGTCGAACTATCTGATGGGCAAGGCACCGCCTGCGTTTGACCTTCTGGCTTGGAACTCTGACCAGACACGGATGCCCAAAGCTCTGCATCTGGATTATCTGCGCCGAATGTATGGCCAGAATGCTCTGGCCAAGGGCGAGCTAACTTTCTTGAACCAGAAGATCGATCTGGGACGTGTGAAGGTGCCGCTCTATTTCCAGGCCAGCCGCGAGGATCACATCGCGCCGATGCGCTCGGTCTATCGTTCGGCCAAGCTTTTTGGCGGTCCTGTCACCTATATGCTGGCAGGTTCCGGCCACATTGCGGGGGTTATCAACCCTCCGGCGGCCAATAAATACCAGCACTGGGTCAATGATGCCCTTCCCGCCACGCTGGAAGAATGGCAATCGGGCGCGGAAAGCCGTGCGGGGAGCTGGTGGACGCACTGGGCCGAATGGCTCAGCAATCTGTCCGGCAAACAGGTCACGGCCCGCGATCCTCTCAAGGGACCGCTCAAACCGCTTGAGCCCGCACCCGGCTCCTATGTGAAAGTGAGATCTTGATGCGTCTTGAACCCAATGCCCTCGTCGCCATTTCGACGGGCTTTGCACTGGCTCTGCTGGTGTGTAGCGCCACTGTGTTTGGCGAGCCGGGTAATCTTGTGAAGTATCTGATCGTGGCGCTCGTCATGCCGATCGCCCTGATCCCGCTGAACCGTATCTGGCGTAGAAAGATGGGCATGCAGACGCCGGTTCTTGTCCATGCCGATGCACCGGGCACAGTGATGTGGGCGGCTGTCTTTCCGGCGCTGGTTGGCTTGGCCGCGCTGATCCCGTTCTTCTTCCCCTATAAGGATTTCGGGCTTTTGATCGTGGTCGGGGCCATCTGGTTCGGCCTTACGTTGGACTCAGCACTGCGCGCCAACGGCCGATAAGCGCTTGGAACTACAAAAAACCCCGGAGACCGCGGCTTCCGGGGTTTTCTTATGTCTTTAGCCGCGCGGGCCGGTGTTGAACCGTCTCGGGCTGGATCTCAGCACCAGCCAGCAGTTCACCGTTGCCGCACCCAGCACCACAGCTGCAACCGCTTGGTGCAACACGCCCAGCGTGATCGGCACAGCGTGCATCAGGGTGACGATGCCCAGCGTAGCCTGAACCCATACTGTCGCTGCCAGCACATAAGCGCCCGCACCGGACCCTTCAGCCAAACGCCAGCGCCAAGCGTTGATCGCATAGAGCGTGACTGCGATCAGCAGCGCATAGGCACCCAAGCGGTGATTAAACTGAACCAGCGCCTGATCGTGCAGGAAGGTCAGCGCACCCTGCCCCCACTCAACCGGCGGGAACACTGCGCCATTCATCAAAGGCCAGTCCGTATAGACCATCCCGGCCTTTGAGCCGGCAACCAGAGCGCCCAAGAGGCACTGGATGAACACACCCACGAGCAACAGCGCCGCGCCCCAGCTCCAGCCACGCGGTGCGCGGTTGTAACGAGAGCCGGACCAAGCCTCGAGGCCCGTCCAGATCAGACCCACGAAGATCAGCAGAGCCAAGCCAAGGTGAACCGTCAGGCGCTCTGGTGCCACATCAACACGCTCGCTCAGGCCCGAAGAGACCATCCACCAGCCAATCAGACCCTGAAGCCCGCCCAGACCGAGCAGAACAGCACTGCGCCACACCAGACGACGCGGCATCTTCTTGAAAGCGACGAACAGCAGGAACGGAACAGCAAAAACGACGCCGATCAGGCGACCGATTACACGGTGCAGCCATTCCCACCAGAAGATGCCCTGAAACTCGGACAGGCTCATTCCGGCGTTCACGAGCTGATACTGCGGGATCGCCTTGTACTTCTCGAAGGCAACCATCCATTCGGCGTGGTTCAGGGGCGGGATGGTCCCCATGATGGGCTTCCACTCGGTAATGGACAGACCCGAGCCCGTCAGGCGCGTGACACCTCCGACCACAACCATGGCGAAAACCATCGCTGCACAGAGGAAAAGCCAAATCGCCACAGAACGGCTGTGGTCCGTCTCGCCAATACGCATTATTCGACGCCCGCTAATTGCCCCGATATGGTTCGCCTGATTTTGTAAAAAGGCGTTCCGAGGGATATGCCTCTCTCGCGTGGCGATTTCGAGTCGCATTTGACGCCTAAAGCGTCGCAGTAACCGTGGAAGGCTGTTTTATGCCCTATATCGAGCTACTTGCCACTGTGCTGGGCGTCGTCGCGCTGGCGTGGGTGGCTGACCTCATTTCAGGCCGCAGAGCCTTGCCTGCTATGATTATTGTGGGTTTGAGCGGTGGCGTGGCAGGGGCGTTCCTCGCCCTGCGCGTCTTTTCGATCGCCAACTATGACAGCTGGATCTGGCCTTTGTGGTCGGTGATCGGTGCTGTCGCGTCGATGCTGCTTTATTTCATGTTCCGGAACAAACGCTGATGCCACCTCGCGCCCGCCGATTCGTCGCCGCTATTGGCGTACTGGTATTTCTGGCCTTCTGGATCTGGGGGACGATTGCCCTGTCCGACGCCCTGCCGGATCACTGGCTGGTCGATATGGTGCTGTTCATCGTTGCCGGCACCTTCTGGGGCATTCCGCTGATCCCGCTTATACGCTGGGCCGAAAAGCCAGTGGCGGGACACGTCAGCAACGATCCCAAAGACCCCAACTGAAAACAGACCGGAAAACAAAAAGGGCACCCGAAGGTGCCCTTTTCATTGTCCATCTCCGGTGAAGGAAATGGTCGGAGCGACAGGATTCGAACCTGCGACCCCTTGACCCCCAGTCAAGTGCGCTACCAGGCTGCGCCACGCTCCGAAGGCGCTCCGTATAGACGGGGTTTCGCCTCTCGGCAAACCAAAAAACGGCTTATGAACAATAAGCTGGGTCTAACGGCGTAATACAGTTTGCAGACGGGCCTGTGCCGCTTCGATTTGGGCCAGAACCATTTCTAGCTGATCGGAATTCAGGCCGTTTGCGCCACGGACAATGGAATCGCCATCCGAGCCAGAAGTCTCTGCAAGATCGGCAGAAACCGTGGCCTCGACGAAACCGACCTTGCCCTTTTCTTTGAAAAGACGCTGCACGCCTTTGATGGTGAGCCCATCGTCATGAAGCAGCCGCCTGATCGTCTGGAGCGTCTCGATATCAGCCTGACGATAGAAGCGGCGCCCCCCCGCCCTTTTGACGGGGGAGACAAAATCGAATTTCGTCTCCCAAAAGCGCAAGACATGCTGCGGCACACCAACCTCTTCGGCTGCCTCAGAGATACTGCGAAACGCTTTTGGGTTTTTAGACAAACTTAATCCTCGACGACGGCGTCGTGGACTTTCGATTTCATGATTTGAGACGCACGGAAGCTGATGACTCGGCGCGGGTTAATCGCGGCCGGTTCGCCAGTCTTCGGGTTACGACCCATGCGTGCACGCTTCTCGCGAACCTGGAACACGCCAAAGCCCGAAAGCTTTACCGTCTCCCCGTTCTCAAGCGATTCCACCACCAACTCGAGCGTACGTTCTACTAGTCCGGAGCACTCCTGACGCGAAAGGCCCACTTCATCGTGGACCGCATCACACAGATCGGCTCGGGTGAGGGTATGCTGGACCGTCACTTGCGTCTCCCCGTTATGCATCAGGGACACATAGAACGGCAAAACGGCAAGAAATCAAAGCACTCTTTGCAAAAATCAGAAACGGAAAGCGCACGCACCCCAAGTTAGACCCCCGCCCATAGCTTCCAGTACGACCAAATCGCCACGCTTGATGCGTCCGTCTTTGATCGCCACGTCCATAGCCAGCGGGATAGATGCGGCCGAAGTATTGGCGTGCTGGTCAACGGTCGAGACCACACGGTTCTCGTCCAGACCCAAACGCTCGCCCACACCGCGGATGATGCGCTGGTTGGCCTGATGCGGAACGAACCAGTCGATTTCAGGAATCGTGACGCCCGCCGCCTCGGCCGCCGCCACGATAGATTCGGAGATGTTCACCACGGCGTGACGGAAGACCTGATTGCCGATCATACGCAGATGACCGACGGTTCCGGTCGTGGACGGGCCACCATCGACATAGAGCAGTTCGGACTTGCTACCGTCACAACGCAGGGCAAAACCCAGAACGCCCTGATCTTCCTTGGTGCCTTGACCCTCACGCGGTTCGAGGACAAACGCCCCTGCCCCGTCGCCGAAAAGAACGCAGGTGGTGCGGTCTTCCCAGTCCATAAGCTTGGTCATTTCCTCTGCGCCGATCACAAGGGCGCATTTGGCATGACCGCGGGCTATGAAGCCGTCAGCCACGCTCATGGCATAGACGAAGCCCGAGCAAACGGCCTGAACATCAAAGGCGATGCCCACAGGCGCGCCCAGCTTCTTTTGAACCAAGGCGGCCGTGGCCGGGAATGTGCTGTCAGGGGTGGTGGTGGCGACAATAATCAGATCGACGTCAGCGGCGGTCTTGCCCGCATCGGCCAGCGCACGAAGCGCAGCTTCTACGGCCAGATCACTGGTCGGCTGGTCATCGGCGGCCTTGTGACGCTGACGGATGCCGGTGCGCTCGATGATCCACTCATCGGACGTATCGACCGTCATGCTCAGTTCCGCATTGGTGATGACCTGTTCCGGCAGGAAAGATCCCACGCCGGTGACAGCCGTTCTGATTACACTCACTCAGCATCCCCTTCCGCTTGCGCGGGTTTTTCGAGAACTTCGGCCATGCGCGCCAGATTGGCACCGACCTTGGTCAGATAGTCACTGCGCGCCAGATCAACGGCGACGCGGATCGCGTTGCCATAACCTTCGGCGTTAGCACCGCCGTGGCTCTTGATGACCAGACCGTTCAGACCCAGCAGCGGGCCGCCGTTGACGGAGCTGGGGTCAATTCGTGCAGCCATTTTCTTGAGCGCAGGCATGGCGATCATGGCACCGATCTTCGACTGGACGCCCGACTTCAGGGCATCCTTCAGGATGGTGCCTATAAAGCGCGCGGTGCCTTCGGCGGTCTTCAGGGCAATGTTCCCGGTGAAACCGTCGGTAACCACGACGTCGGTCGTGCCCTTGGCGATGTCATCGCCTTCGACAAAACCGTAGTAGTTGATCGGAAGCTGGCCTTCGCGCAGCAGACCATGGGCCTCGCGGACCTCGTCGTGGCCCTTCATGTCTTCGGAGCCGACGTTCAGCAGGCCAACCGTCGGGTTCTTCACGCCGTGGACAGCCGACTGGAAAGCCTCGCCCATGATGGCGAACTCGATCAGTTGCTTGGCATCCGAGCCAATGTTGGCACCCACGTCCAGAACAGCCGTGTAACCCGTCAGGGTCGGCCACGAGGCGACGATCGCCGGACGCTCCAGACCGCTGGCGGCCATACGCAGTTGCAGTTTGGAAATCGCCATCAGTGCGCCGGTGTTACCCGCAGACACCACAGCGTGTGCCTCTCCGGACTTCACCGATTCGATGGCATTCCACATGCTCGAGCCCTTGCCGCGACGCATGGCCTGGGCAGGTTTCTCGTCCATGGCCACGACCTTGTCGGTGTGGCGGATGGTGCAGTCTTTATCGGTTAGGCCGTTACGCTCCATCTCTGCGCGAATGGCGGCTTCGTCGCCGTGCAGAAGGAAATGGAGGTTCTGTGCATTGTAACGCGCACGATAGGCTTTCACGCCCCCCACCACGACCGAAGGACCGTGGTCGCCACCCATGGCGTCGAGAGAAATCAGGATCGGGGTTGCCAAGTGAATTGGACTCCAGCGCTGGTTGTTCCAGCGCAATATAGTACTGGCGTGAAGAAATTCACGCGTTGGATGCTCCTAAGGCGACCTAACGT
>JAEZHG010000257.1 GCA_023436945.1 Pseudomonadota bacterium
CTGGTAGCCCGTACCCGAAGGGTCGCCCTCGGGGTTCAGGAAGGTCAGCACGCGGTTGCGCTGGTAATCGTGCATGCCGAACATGACATAGGGCGGAATAACCGCCGCCACGAGGCCGACAGCGCCAAGGATCAGCTTCCAGCTCATTCCAGCCATGAACATGACCGCCGCACCGGTAAGCGCCAGCAGCATGCCCGAACCAAGGTCCGGCTGTTTGGCGACGAGCAGGAACGGCACGCCGATAATGCCCGCCGGAATAATCAGCTTCCAGTGCAGCTTGGCTTCCTGCGCCGTCGCACCATGATAGTAGCGCGCAAGGGCGAGAACCACGGCCACCTTCATGAACTCGGAAGGCTGGATGCGGGTAACGCCGAGGTCCAGCCAACTCTTCGCGCCATTGGCCGTGTGGCCGAATATGGCCACGCAGATCAGCAGGAACAGCACCATCAGATAGGTCGGATAGGCCAGTCTGAACCACCACTTCAGGTGGATCAGAGAAAGGCCGATCATCGCGACCAGCAGGACGCCAAAGCGGATCAGATGTTTGACCGCCCACGGCTCCCACGAGAGCTTGCCGAGCGAATAGAGCATCATCGCGCCGATACCGGCCACGAAGCAAAGCAGGCCGACCAGTCGCCAGTCGATCTCGCTCAGCTTGACCGAGAGGCGTTCACGTTCGCCGGGGCGCGTCAAAGCGGATGAGGTCATCGCGGCTCCTCGGGGGCGGGCGTATCGACGGGAGGAGCCGAACCGATGTTCAGCTCGTCGTCGGTCACGGGGCCTGTCGGCTCTGGCGGTAGCGGGCGTTCGATACGCGCACGCATTTCCGGATCCTTCAACAGGGCGACCTTCATTATCTCGCGAGCACGCGGTGCAGCATCCGCCGAACCACCCGCAGGGGCGTGCTGGATAATCAGCGCAATCGCATAGCGCGGCGCATCGTGAGGCGCGAAGGCGACGAACAGTGCGTGGTCGCGGCGGCTCCACACAGCGTTGCGCGGACCACGCGATTCACCGGGCTTATAGTCGCGCGACTGTGCCGTGCCGGTCTTACCGGCCATTTTGATATCGCCAAGGCCAAGCTGGGACGCACGATAGGCGGTGCCGGTGACATCGTTTGCCACCGAAGCCATGCCTGCGCGCACAATATCCAGATGCTCGTCCGAGAACGGCAGGTCAGGCACATCACCGCCCGAAGGCTGTTCCACGCCACCGATGGACTTGATCAGTCGCGGATTGATCGCCTTGCGGCCATTGGCCAGACGCGAGGTCATCACAGCCAGTTGTAGCGCCGTCGAAGAAATAGCGCCCTGCCCGATCGACACCGACAGGGTTTCGCCCGGATGCCAGACTGGATCACGCGGGCGGGCTTTCTTGACCCATTCGGTCGTCGGCATCAGACCCTTGGACTGGCCGCCGATACCGATCTCAAAGGTCTGGTGGAAACCAAGGTCCTCGGCCACCCGCGCAATACGGTCAACGCCCGCACGGTTCGACAGGTGGTAGAAATAGGTGTCGCACGAGTTCTTGATGGCCGAGTGCATATCCACCGCGCCGTGACCGCCTGCCCGCCAGCAGCGGAAGGTACGACCGCCAAAGCGATAGCCGCCCGTGCAAACAACGCGCTCTTTCGGATCTATGCCGGCATCAAGGAAGGCCAGCGCCGTGGTCATCTTGAAGGTCGAGCCCGGCGGGAAGGTGCCGTAGATCGCCTTGTCCAGAAGAGGACGGCGCTCATAGTCGGCCAGTGCGCGATAGATCCGCGAGGGCACTCCGCCCACGAACAGGTTCGGGTCGAACGAAGGCGACGAGACCATGGCCAGAATGTCGCCGTTGCGCACATCCATCACGACGCAGCCGCCAGATTCCTCGCCAAACACTTCAAGGGCGCGGTTCTGGACGTCGTTATCTAGCGTCAGAACAACCTCAGCCCCCGGCACTGCTGGCTTGGAACCCGCAATATCCTCGGCCACCACGCGGCCACGGGCATCTACCTCTACGCGGTTGCCACCCGGTTCGCCGCGCAGATGCTCGTCGAGCGCCTTTTCGACACCCTGACGACCGATGCGGTAACCGGGGTTATAGAGGATGGACGGAACGTCCTCGCCCTTGTCGCGGATCGCCTGAACATCACGGTCAGAGACCTTGGCCACATAGCCGACCACATGGGCATAGGCACCAGCGTGGGGGTAGTATCGGGCCTCGTTCATATCGGCCATGACACCCGGAAGCTCCGAGGCGTGCAGATTGACCTTCGAGAACTCTTCCCACGTCAGGTCGCTCTTGACCGGAACAGGAGAGAAGCGCGGCGCGGCGTTGACCTCGCGGATGATGGTCCGGCGGCGGTCCAGCGTATCGGGCAACAGGCGCCCCAGAAGGTCCAGCGTCTGGTCCAGATCCTTGGTTTCATCGCGCACCACCAGCACACGGAAGCTGGGGCGGTTACCCGCGATGATCACGCCGTTGCGGTCCTTGATCAGACCACGGGGCGGCGGGACAAGGCGGAAGTTGAACTGGTTGTTGGTCGAGAGCGTCGCATATTGCTCGGCATCGATGACCTGAAGCTGCATCAGGCGGCCGGCCAGAATGCCGAGACCGCCAAGGGTCCCTGCCCCCAGCAGCACAGCACGGCGAAGGAACGTCGTCTGACGCTCGTTGACATCCGAAAAATAAAGCTGCGGTTCGCTGCTCACAGGAACCTCACATCATTGTCGTCAAACTTCTGGATCAGCCAGTCGGCCACTGGGAACAGAAGCATGGTCGGGATCATCTGGCCGATCAACGCCAGTACGCTGGGCGCATTCCCGATGCGCAGGGCCGTGACCACATAGGCGATAAAGAACGCCAGACAGACCGAGCCGAGATAGAGCATCAGATTGATATAGGTCGCCTGTCCCGCAACAAAGGTGCGCGCCAGCAGCATGCTGCCGTAGATCGCAAGGAACGCCAGCGGCCACAGGCCCAAGGCACCGCCCCAGAACAGGTCAAGGAACAGGCCCAGCCCGAACAGGACCACAGGCCCAAGAATGGACGGACGGATCATCGGCCACGCAAAGGCCAGCACGATAGGCAAGACTGGCTCAGGCAAGGCCAAACCGAACAGACGCAAGGGCGTCGCCAGAACTACCGTCAGAACAATCGCCGCCAGAGCCGGATAGACTACCCATTCCAGAGGGCCGACGACGCGGACCGCCATAGGCCGCCTCATCCCACGGGGTTCCCGTTGGGCGCAGGCGCAGTGGCGACTGGCGGAGTAGCCGCATTTTGGGCAGCAGCCTCACGGGCAGCCTGAGCGCGGGCCTCGGCCTCGGCACGTTCGCGGGCAACGGCTTCGGCCTCGACACGTTGCACGCGTTCGGCTTCCGCCTGACGCTGGGTAGCGCGGCGGGTAGCGGCATCGGTGATTGCCGCAGCCTGTGCCGGACTCGGCGGCGGTGCAGCACCCATGGTCGCCAGTGGCGGCGCGTTCAGTGCAGTCGGGTCGATAAGCTGGTTGAAGTCCTGGAACAGCAGCACGCGGACATAGTCGATGGCCGAGCGCTCGCTGAACAGCTTCACGCGCCACGAACCGTCGATGCCCTTGGCCACGATACCGACTGGAAGACCACGCGGAATGCCACCACCATCACCCGAGGTGATAACGCGGTCGCCTTCCTTCACCATATTGATGCCGCGCATATAGTCGAGGCGCGGGTTGCGGCTGGCATCGCCCGTCAGGATGGCGCGGGCGTCTGTGCGCTCGACCATCACAGGAATGCGCGAAGCGACGTCCGTGACCAGAACCATGCGGCTGGCGTTGGTCGAGGCACCGCTGATGCGGCCCACAAGGCCATGCTCGCTCAGAACCGGATTGCCGGGGCGTACACCATCGCGCGCGCCAAGATTGACCAGACGTGCACGGGCGAACGGACCGCGCGCATCCAGAACCGAACGTCCCGTAACCATCGGAATGGGCGGGTCGGCATGGATGCCCAGCATTTGCTCATAGCGGGCGTTGATGTTCTTGAGCGCAATGGCCTCGTCGCGCCAATCCTGAAGCTCGGCCACCTGCTCGCGCAGACGGCGGTTCTCGGAAACGGCAAAGAAATAGCCTCTGACGTAGCCCACCACATCGCCCGTCCAACGGACAGGGGCAGACAGGACCTCGCCGACAGGCACCGTCGCGTTCTCGACACCGGCGCGCATATAGGACGCCTGCCCCGAAGGAGTTCGCGCGCCGCTGGCCAGCATGACAATCGCAGCCACGCCCCCAACGACAACAACTGCCGCAGCGCTCCACGCCAGCGGCAGTTTCAAATTCTCGAATGGTCCGTCGCGAAACGCCACGGCCAGCCTTCCTACTTAAGGTTCGATACCGGCATGCCGGTAAGGGGGATGGGGTTAGATAAGGCCGATTCCATCGGAACCGGCCTTAAAACCGTTGTGAACTGTCTTAGAGCGACGAGTCGAGGATGCCCTTCATCCACGACGGATGCTCCAGAAC
>JAEZHG010000307.1 GCA_023436945.1 Pseudomonadota bacterium
TCCGGGGCTATAGCTCAGTTGGTAGAGCGCTTGAATGGCATTCAAGAGGTCAGCGGTTCGACTCCGCTTAGCTCCACCATCAAAGGCCTCGCGGACATCCGCGGGGCCTTTGTCCTATCTGGTCGCCAGTTTCCGCTTCATCTACGATCTTCCGACAGAACGATCCGGACACTGACTGCCTTCGCATGAGCCACCACCGCCGTCGCTATAGAAAGCCGCCCACCAGACCCTCTTCAGGAAATGGATGGGGCTGGCTGATCCTGCTTTGCGCCGTGATCTTTCTGGGGGTTTACTGGTTCGGGGACGCCCTGCCCTTCCTTCCGAAGTCGCAGAGCGCCAATCAGGTTTCCAGCCTGCAGAACCTTCGCGGCAAGATCTTCGGCGCACCGCCAACCAATGAGGAACTGGCACAAAACGCCGACTTCACCTGTCGCGTTCAGCGCGTGGTCGATGGCGACACCCTGCGCTGTCAGGACGGCACGCGCATTCGCCTTCACGCCATCTCCGCCCGCGAACGTGACAATAGCTGCAGCCCCGGCCACCCTTGCGCCCTGACCAGCGCCGATGCCTCGACCGCGCACCTTCGCCGAATGGTCCAGAACAAGCGCCTGAAATGTCAGACCACCGGCCAGAGTTATGAGCGCGCGACCGCCATCTGCTGGACGCCGAACTATGTTGAGGTGAACTGCGCCATGGTCAGGAGCGGAAACGCCGCCCTGTGGCCGCGCTTCCACCGCGAACAGCCTATCTGCCGCGCAACGCCTGACGCGCTCTAAGCCCTCAAGCCAGACGGCTGATCGTCAGGTCCAGCGCATCATTGGCCACCAGCCTGGCAAAGGTCTGACTGTCAGCCGAACGCTCGGTGATGGTCGGCACCCTTACATAGTCCGCCTCGATGGCGTCCTTGCGGATCGTTGCCAGAATGAAGCCGTGCTCATGCACATGGGCAAAGCGCACATCCGTATTCTTGGCAACTAGTGCCTCGGAGGCGATGGTGAAAATGCGCGGATCGGGGCTGATGCCCTCATAACCACCGGGGCTAGTGATGCTGCCGACCGCGAACTCCACCCCCACGGGCGCATTGGTGCGCGGGTCGTGCAAGCGATTGCCCCAATACATGTGCGTATCGCCCGACAGCACCGCCAGACGCGCTCCGGTTTTGTGCACACTGTCATAGAGGCGAAGCCGCGCCGCCGGATAACCGTCCCATGAGTCATGGTTGATCGGCAGACCCAAGGCCGTGCTTTCCAACCAGCGGCGCGATCCCGCACGGCTCATGCTCTCGGTCTTGATGTCCTCGGGCAGGATGTTGAGGAAATCGGGCGCACGCATCTGTGCCATCACGGTCTGGTTCAGCAGAACCTGCCACGCAGCACCGCGAGCCTTTGACGCCGCCAGCTCTTTCTCAAGCCAAGCCTCTTGCGCCTGACCCATCATGGTGCGCGCAGGATCCCCCAAAACTTCACTCTCGAAGCGGCTGACATCGGGCGAGCCGTCAGCGTTGCGCGGCATGTCGCGTGTGGCACTGATGGCCTTGATACGCCCCGTCAGGCGCGTCTCGATCAGGATCAGGCTGGCCAGATCGCCATAGTCATAGACACGGTTCAGCACATGGGCCGCATGGCCCGCGCGCGGGTCGCGCATAGGCATCCACTCGAAATAGGCCCGAATGGCCGCGTCACGGCGATCCTCCCAACGACCTTCCGTTTCGGGATTATGGATAGACGCCCCGCCCATCCAGCTGTTGTTGCCCGTCTCGTGGTCATCCCAGATGGTGATGAAGGCGGCCTTGGCGTGGACGGCCTGCAGATCGGGATCAGAGCGATACTGGGCAAACCGCTGGCGATAGTCCTGCAGCGTGACGATCTCGTGTGGCGGCTGGTGCTCACGGCCCAGAGCGCGGCTTTCGGGGCCGCCATAGCCATCGACACCATACTCATAGATGTAATCACCCAGATGCAGCACGGCATCCACGGGCTGCTCCAGTTCGGCGATGGCGCGATAGGCGTTTAAATACCCAAAGCCATAGTGCGCACACGACACCACCGCGAAGCGCACAGCCTCTACACCTGCCTCCGGCAAGGTGCGCCCCTGCCCTACTGGTGAGACCTGATCGGCAGAACGGAAGCGGTAGAAATAGGTCCTGCCCGCCTCTAGCCCCTCGACCTCGACCTTGACCGTCCAGTCGCGCGAGGCATCTGTCCGGCACGGGCCACTCATGATCACGGCCGTAAAATCTTCGGTCTCGGCAACTTCCCAGCTCAGACGAAGCCGCGAGCCGTCCCCCACTGCCCTCGTCCAGATCACCAGTCCCGAGAGCGTAGGATCACCACTGGCCACGCCATGGGTAAACACCGCTCGCGATAGCCCGAATGTATCAACCGCCTCGGCACGGCCAGCAACAGCACCACCGCCCAACAGCGCCATCGCCGCACGACGCGAAGGCATCCAACCGCCACGCTGTTTATCCGATTTGGTCATGTCGCTTACTCCCCCGCACGCCTACCGATATGTGCCAAGCACGACTTCCCATAAAGCCGCCCCACGGCAAAGCCTGTTTACGCCTCAAACAGCACTCAGGAAGCCGGATTTATAGGGCATATCAGCGAAAGCTTGAGCGCGAGGGCAATATTAATCTACTGAAGGCGCCATCACGGTGACGAACTTGCAACAAAACCTCTCAAGCGAGCGATAGCCCACCGCATTTATGCGACTTTCGGAGGCTACGCCTGACATTTGACTGTTTTTGGCGTTAGATAACGGCCAGCAACATCAACTTGAGGCAGTATTCAAGTGTCCAACACCATCACCGCCGTGGCCGCAGAGGGCCAGAAGAAAAAGGCCATCACGCCGGTCTCGATGACCCGCTATGACGCCGATTTCCAGGGCTTCTCCGACGAACTGGGTGCCTCGTTCGCCCGCTACGGCTTTGCCGTCGTCTCGGACCACGGCCTGGACCAAGCTGTCATCGACGCCGCCATCGCCGATGCCAAGGCCTTCTTCGCACTGGATGAAGAGACCAAGCGCCAGTACCACCAGCCGGGCACCGGCGGTGCACGCGGCCTGACCCCGTTCGGCGTAGAAACCGCCAAGGGCGCCAGCATCCGCGACCTCAAGGAATTCTGGCACACCGGCCGCGAACTGCCGGAAGGCCACGAATACAAGAAGTACATGCGCGACAACGTGTGGCCGACCGAAGTCCCGACCTTCAAGGACAATGTCTATGGCATGTTCACCGCACTGGACGAACTTGGCCGCCGCATCCTGAAAGCCATCGCCCGCTATCTGAAGCTGGAAGACGACTTCTTCGAGGACAAGGTCCAGCTGGGTAACTCGGTCCTGCGTCTGCTGCACTACCCGCCGATCCCGGCCGATGCCGAAGGCGTGCGCGCAGGTGCCCACGAAGACATCAACGTCATCACCCTGCTGCTGGGTGCCGAAGAAGCTGGCCTGCAGCTGAAGGATGCCGATGGCGAGTGGCTGGACATCGCACCGCCTCCGGGCGCTCTGGTCATCAACATCGGTGACATGCTGCAGCGTCTGGTCAACCACGTCCTGCCGTCGACCACCCACCGCGTGGTCAATCCGGCACCGGAACGTCGCGGCTTCGCCCGCTACTCGACCCCGTTCTTCTTGCACTTCAATCCGGACTTCCCGATCGAGACCCTGCCGTCGACGATCACCGAAGAAAACCCGGACCGCTATGCCGGCAAGACCATTCTGGCCGAGGAC
>JAEZHG010000016.1 GCA_023436945.1 Pseudomonadota bacterium
CTTCTGCTCCGGCGCTTTTCATTTGTGATATGGTGCCTGATGACCGACGAAACCAAAGCCCCCGCCAATGAAACGCCAATCCAGCGCGCTTTCCGCCTGAAGCAGGAAGCCCAAAATGCGCGCGCGAAACCGCCGCGCGGTGGCGCGTTCCAGCGCGAGCAGAACAAGCGCATCGATGCGGGTAAGTCCCGCCCCTGGATGACGAAGTAAAAACGGTGACGTAAGGCCCGATCAGGCCTTACGCTTCTCCAGCACTTTCAGAACTGCCTTAGCAGCCAGTTCGGACGGATTGGGGCCACCGCGCCCCATGGTTTCCAGAACCTCGGTCTGACGCTTGGCCTGTGCCTGCGCCGCCGCACGATCGGTCAGCAGGCGTTCGACCTCTGGCGTGATCTTCTCGGCCACAGCATCAAACTGGATGAACTCCTTGGCCAGCTCTTCATCGGCGGCAAGGTTCAGCATGGTGAAGTATTTCGCCGTCACCAGCGGCTTCATCAGGCGATACGACAGATTGTCGATCTTATAGGCAATCACCATCGGCGTTCCGGCCATGGCGATTTCGCTCGATACCGTTCCACTGGTCGCCAGTGCGACATTGGCCGCTTTCATGGCGGCGTATTTGTCGGCCTCGGTCACCACATGTGAACGGAACGGCCAAGAGGCCACGCGGCCCATGACGTCCTCAGCCACAGTGCCTGCAGCGACGACGGCAATCTGCAAATCGTCGATCTTGGATTTCAGATTTTTGACCACCTGCTCATAGACAGGCGTCATACGTTCGATTTCCTTCGGGCGGCTGCCCGGCAGAACGAGCAACAGAGGTGCATCGGGCGCAATGCCGCGTGAGGCACGGAACGCGTCAGGATCTGCGTCACCCATGTCTATGTGAAGCGCTGACGAACCGACGACAGTTGTCGGCAGGCCAGCCCGCTCGAACCACGGCGCGTCCATTGGATAGAGCGCCAGCAGGTGATCAACCGCATTGGCCAGAACCTTTGCGCGGCCCGGACGCGAGGCCCAGACCTGAGGCCCCACATATTTGATCAGTGGCGTGTCCGGCGAAGCCTTACGGATAGCCTTGGCCACACGGATGGTGAACCCCCACGAGTCGATCAGAACAACCGCATCGGGCTTCTCACGCTCTGCCAGCGCCGCCGTGTCGGCCACGCGCTGTTTGACACGGTTATAGGCCTTGATGCCTTCGACCACGCCAAGGATCGACAGTTCGGCAATATCGAACGGGCTGCTAATTCCCAGTTCGGCCATACGGGGGCCGCCGACGCCAACAAAGGTAACGCCGTCGCCCATACGGGCTTTAAGCGCCTTGGCCAGATTGGCACCCAGCACATCACCGGATGCCTCGGCAGCGACCAGCATGATTTTCAGCGGCTTGCTCATCAGGCCTCGCTACGCTCCAGACCCCAGATGAACAGACCCAACCGATCAGCCGTCGCGCGGGTCTCGGCGCGGTCGATAATGATCAGTCGGCCTTCATAGCCGCCGATACCGGCAAGGCCTGCCTTGGCCGCCAGTTCAACCGTGCGCGGGCCGATAACCGGCATATCGACGCGAAGGTCCTGAATAGGTTTCGGAGCCTTGGCCAACACGCCAACACGGTTGTTGGCCGTACCGCGAAGGTCTTCCGGTAGGCTCGCCACACGGGTAAGCATCTGGTCGGTGCCCTCTTGAGCCTCAACGGCCAGTACAAGACCACGACAGACAACCGCGCCCTGACCAATATCAAGTTCACCTGATTTTTCAGCGACATGAATAGATTTATTCAGGTCCTGCATCATCTCGGGTGTGGGCATCACAGATCCTAGAGCGCCGCGCTCCAGCATCTGGCTACCCAAAATGTCGTCCGCGCCCTCAACGCTCATGCCCTCGGCCTCGAAGACAGAGAGTATTTTACGAAGCAGCGCATCATCGCCCTGCGTTGCCGCCTTGATAATACCCGGCAGAAGGGACGCGCCCTTCAGGTCAGGCTTCAGCAGCTTGAAGTCAGGACGGTTCACATAGCCAGCCAGACAAACGGCTTCGCATCCTTGCGCCTTGAGGGCCTTCAGGATGCCGCCAATCTGGGCCATGCCGAAGTCGCCGCCCGGCCATGCCAGCATTTCCGGTCCTGCAAAACCTTCCAGGCGGATGACATAGAGCGGGCGGCCTTCAGCTTCACAGCGGGCCGCCACCGAAGCCGGAAGGTCTCCACCTCCGGCGATCAGACCCAGCTTTTTCATTCGGCGTTCGGTAGGCAGAGCGGGCGCTTGGCACCATCACGGATGAAGTCGAGGATTTCGACGATTTCCGGCAGGTCGTTGTAGGTCTCACCCACACGAACCAGACGGTCGGCAAACTCGCCCTCGCCTTCGAACAGCTCGCGATAGAAGGCCAGCAGGCGACGCAGCTGGTCCTTGCCATAGCCCTTACGCTTCAGACCAATCAGGTTCAAACCGCGCAGGCGTGCGTGGTTGCCCCATGCAGAGCCATACGGGATGACATCGCGCGTCACAGCGGCCAGACCGCCGATGATCGCACCGTGCCCCACACGCGCGTTCTGGTGAACGGCGCAAAGGCCGCCAAGGAAGGTGCGCGAGCCAATGTGGGCGTGACCGCCCAGCGTAGCATTATTGGCCATGGTCACATTGTCTTCGACAACGCAGTCGTGGCCGATGTGCGCACCCGTCATCAGCAGGCAGTTGTTGCCAAGCTTGGTGACGCCCGTTCCCTGCGGCGTGCCGCGGTTCAGGGTCGCGTGTTCGCGGATGATGTTGTTCTCGCCGATCTCCAGACGAACCTGTTCGCCCTTGTAGCCAAGGTGCTGCGGGTCACCGCCGATCAGGGCGAACGGGTGGATTACCGTGTTCGCGCCGATGGTGGTGTCCTGCTGGACAACGACGTGCGACTTCAGCACCACGCCGCTGGTCAGAGACACGTTCGGGCCAACAACGCACCACGGCCCGACGACAGCGCCGTCAGCGATGGTTGCGCTATCATCTACAATAG
>JAEZHG010000027.1 GCA_023436945.1 Pseudomonadota bacterium
CTGAACGTCGGCATCATCTACAAGACCAGCTTCGATAAGGCGAACCGCACTAGTGCGACCGCTGCACGTGGTATCGGTTTTGAAGCTGCCATGCCGATTTTCCAGGAAATCCGCGAGACCGTTGGCCTGCCGACCCTGACGGACGTCCACTCGGAAGCACAGTGCGAAGCCGTGGCTCCTTACGTTGATGTGCTGCAGATTCCGGCCTTCCTGTGTCGTCAGACCGACCTGCTGCTGGCCGCAGCCAAGACCGGCAAGGTCATCAACATCAAGAAGGGTCAGTTCCTTGCCCCTTGGGACATGAAGAACGTGATCGCCAAGATCACCGGTGCGGGCAACCCGAACGTTATGGCCTGCGAACGCGGTGCCTCGTTCGGCTACAACACCCTCGTCAGCGACATGCGCGCCCTGCCGGAACTGAAGTCGATCGGTTGCCCTGTGGTGTTCGACGCAACCCACAGCGTGCAGCAGCCGGGCGGCCAAGGCACCTCGTCGGGTGGTCAGCGCCAGTTCGTGCCGGTTCTGGGCCGTGCAGCTGTTGCCGTCGGCGTCGATGCCATCTTCATGGAAACCCATGAAAATCCGGACAGCGCACCGTCGGACGGTCCGAACATGGTTCCGCTGGATCAGTTCGAGGCTCTGGCCGCCGAACTGATCGCCTTCGACGATCTGGCAATCAAGTTGGGCGTTAAGGGACCAGTGGCCTGATTGGAATGAATCCGGTAGTTCGGTCTTATGGCTGAACGCTCTTTCGATCTCGTCGTCCTCCAGAACCTTCTGGAGCGCATCCAAAACCTGAAGGTCGCCTGTGTGGGCGACCTGATGGTTGACCGCTATGTATATGGCGAGGTCAGCAGAATATCGCCCGAGGCGCCCATTCCGGTGCTGAAGGCCAAGCGCACTGTTTCCATGCCGGGTGGTGTGGGTAACGTGGCGCGAAACGTCTCGGCCCTTGGCGCGACCACGCGCCTTGGTGCTGTGATCGGCAATGATACCGAAGGGCAGGCACTGGCCGCTTTGGTCGCTGCCGATGCGGGCATTGAAGATGCTCTGATCCGTCCTGAAAACGTCAGCACCATCGTCAAAACGCGCTTTGTTGCGGCGGGGCAGCAACTTCTGCGCCTCGATGACGAGGCCGAGATGCATCCGGCCTATGACGATGCCTTGGTCTTTGCAGGCGTTCAGGCGATCCTTCTGTCAGATTACGCCAAGGGCGCAATTGCAGATTCCACTATTGATCTGGCGCTTAAGGCTGGTCGCGAGACGGGCGTGCCTGTGATCGTGGATCCCAAAGGGCGCGATTTCGCCCGCTACGGTGCGGTTGATCTGATCAAGCCCAACGCCAGCGAGCTTTCGGGTGCGACGGGCCTGCCTGTTGATACGGACGAGCAGGTCGAGGCGGCCCTTCAGGCGCTACTGGATAGCACGACGGTCAAGGCCGTCATCGTAACGCGTGCGGGTAAGGGGATGAGCCTAATCCGCCGTGGCGGAAAGGCAGAGCATTTCCCCGGTCGTGCGCGTGAGGTGTTCGACGTTTCGGGCGCGGGCGATACCTGTCTTGCGGCGCTCGGCTTGGCACTGGCGGCGGAAATCTCGCTGGAGCAGGCGGTCCAGTTCGCCATTCTGGCTTCGGGCGTTGTGGTCGGTAAGGCTGGCACCGCCGTTGTCACTCCTGACGAGCTGATGGGTGCCGAGCGCGACGGGCAGAATATCCACGTCGGTACGGGCGTGCTGTCGCTGGATGATCTGGCAGCCCGCGTCGAAGGCTGGAAAAAGCAGGGGCTTCGCGTCGGTTTCACCAACGGATGCTTCGATATTCTGCACAAGGGCCACGTTACCTATCTGGCGCAGGCTCGTGGCTGGTGTGACCGACTGGTTGTGGCGCTCAACACCGATGAATCCGTGCGTGCCTTGAAGGGCGAGAGCCGTCCGGTGAATGATCTCGAAAGCCGTGCTGAAGTGATTGGTGCGCTGGCCAGTGTGGACGCTGTGACGTGCTTTGGAGAAAGCACTCCGCTCAATCTTATCAATCGCTTGCGACCGGATGTTCTCATCAAGGGTGCGGACTACACCAAGGACAAGGTGGTTGGTGCCACCGAGGTTGAAAGCTGGGGCGGCGAGGTGCGCTTGGCGCAGTTCGCTGACGGCTATTCCACCACCAAGACCATCGCCAAGATGACGGGTGAAAAGCAATGATCCCACGCATGATCGTGGTGACCGGCGGGGCCGGTTTCATCGGCTCCAACATCGTCGCGCGTCTTTGCGAGACGGGTGCCTATGATGTCGTCGTTTGTGACCGGATCGAAGAGGCCGGTCTGTCGAAATGGAAGAACATCGCCAAACATCCCATCGCCGACTTTTGGTCACCGGAAGAGATGTTCGAACAGCTGGAGCGTCACTCGGAACGTATCGAGGCGGTGATCCATATGGGTGCCATCTCCTCGACGACCGAGCAGGATGGCGACCTGATCATGCGCTCGAACTTCACCCTGTCGCGCGACCTGTGGGACTGGTGCTCGATCCGCAATGTCCGGATGATCTATGCCTCGTCGGCGGCGACCTATGGTGACGGCAATCAAGGGTTTGAGGATGCAGACGATCTTGAGATCTTGAATGCGCTTCGCCCTCTAAATGCCTATGGTTATTCGAAATATTTGTTTGACCAATATGCTGTTCGCCAGTCGGAGCGCGATCAGACGCCGCGCCAGTGGGCAGGTCTGAAGTTCTTCAATGTCTATGGTCCGAACGAGGGTCATAAGGGCGGAATGAAGTCGGTCGTCGCGCAAATCTGGCCCAAGGTTCAGGCGGGCGATACGGTCAGTTTGTTCAAGTCCCACCACCCTGACTATGCAGACGGCGGCCAGTTGCGTGATTTTGTCTATGTGGACGATGTGGTCGATATCATCGTCTGGCTGCTGGCCAACGACCACATCAGCGGCGTGTTCAATGCGGGATCCGGCAAGGCTCGGTCGTTCGCTGACCTTGCCAAGGCGACCTTTGCGGCTGCGGGCAAGGAACCGTCGATTGAGTATATCGACATGCCCGAGGTGCTTCGCGAAAAATACCAGTATTTCACCGAGGCCAAGAT
>JAEZHG010000144.1 GCA_023436945.1 Pseudomonadota bacterium
GGCGTGTGCGCCGTATCTGCCGCACACGCCGCGTCCGGTGATCTGGGTATTCCCTGAAACACGGCTGCTGATTTGTGGGCAGGCCCCTGGCCGCCTTGTACATGAAAGTGGCCGCCCCTTTACCGACCCGTCCGGCGACCGCCTGCGTAAATGGATGGGTGTGGACTATGACACCTTCTACGCCGACCATCGCATCGGCGTTGCGGCTCAGGCCTTCTGCTTCCCCGGCACAAATCCCAAGGGCGGTGACTATCCGCCGCCGCCGCTCTGTGCGGCCCTGTGGCGGGAACAGTTGTTTGATGCCTTGCCGCGTATGGAACTGATCCTGCTGGTCGGGTCCTATTCAATAGACTGGTTCTTGGGCGAGCGCGCCAAATCCAACATGACCGAGACGGTGAGGGCGTGGCGCGAATACGGGCCACAGCTACTGCCTATGCCGCATCCTTCGTGGCGCAATACCGCTTGGCTAAAGCGTAATCCGTGGTTCGAGGGCGAGGTGGTGCCGCACCTGCGCCAGCGTGTGGGCCAGATACTTTCCTAAAATCGAGCATGATCAGCAGCTTATCATTTTCTTGGGAGGCAGCTATTGCAGAGATATGTTTAAGATATATCTTAGAGCTATCTTTAATGGAGTTAAGATATAGATTGAATACGAACGAAACCTCGAACATCACCCTGAATATCAACCTGTCCGATGGCGAGCGCCATCATCGGCGCAGACGGCATAAGGCCCATGCTCACGGCCATACCCATGGCGTAAGCGAAGGGCGTGGCCATAAGGGCCGTCACGGTTCCGGTCAGCGACACCATCATCGCCATCGGCATGGCGCATATAGGTTGGACGGCGTAAAGATTGGGCCGATGGACAGTCATGAACGCAAAGGCGGTCGCCGCCGCAGGATGATGACCGGGGACCAGTTGAAACTGGTGCTGATGCATTTGCTGCGTGAGAAGACCCGCCATGGCTATGACCTGATCCGCGAGATCGAGGCCCTGTCCAACGGCGTCTATGTACCGAGTGCGGGCGTGGTCTATCCGTCGCTGTCGCTGCTTGCGGACATGGGACGACTGACGGTCCGCGAGGATGCAGAGGGTCGCAAGCTGTTTGACCTGACCGACAAGGGCATGGTTGCGCTGAGGGCCTCTGACGAAGAGCTTCAGGCCGTGCTTGAGCGTCTGTCCCGTCTGGGCGACGAGCGCGAGAAGATTGATGGCGGTCCTGTGCGCCGCGCCATGCACAACCTCAAGGCTGCGCTACGCGGTCGTCTGGAAACGGAAGACACCGACCGCGAAACCTTGCTGAAGGCTGCGGCCATCATCGACGAGGCCGCAGGGCGCATCGAACGCCTGTAAAGGTAGGGAAATATTGGGACGGTCAGCCTATGCTGGCCGTCTTGCTGTTTCTGGCTTATCGCAAGAAGGGTTGCCGTGATCCGTTTGAAGTCTCGTGAGGGTGTGATCTGGCGTGGTCTGATGACGGGCGCGGCGGTGCTGGCACTGTCGGCCTGTGCGCCTCATATGCAAACCGCGATGACGCCGCCCGCCTCCTTTGCTGGGCCACAGATTGTCGAGCGCGGTCACGGCCTTGGCGAGTTCATCGTTCAGGACGGCGCAAGGCTTCCTTTCCGTCGGTGGGCACCGGAAGGTCCGCCCAAGGCGGTGATTATCGCCCTTCACGGATTTAACGATCACTCCTCCTCGTGGCGAATGGCTGGTCCATGGTGGGCCGTGCAGGGGATCGAGGTCTGGGCCTATGACCAGCGCGGCTTTGGCGCGGCCCCGAACAAGGGGGAATGGTCCGATCCGGAACTCAGCCGCGAGGATCTTCGCACGGTAACGGCCCTGATCCGGTCCCAGCGTCCCGACCTGCGCATAGCCATTGCGGGCGAAAGCATGGGCGGTGCCCTGGCTATCAGCGCCTTTGCCTCACAGCGACCTCCCGCGGCGGACAAGCTGATCCTTTTGGCTCCGGCGGTGTGGGGCTGGTCGAACCAGAACCCTGTCAACCGCGTGGCACTATGGGCGGGCGGCCGTTTTCTGGGCTCGCGCCGGATAGAGCCGCCTTCATTTGCAGTGCGACACGTGCGGGCGACCGACAATCTGGTTGAACTGCTGCGTAACGGCAGCGATCCGCGCTTTATCCTCGATACCCGTATCGATGCGCTGCACGGACTGGTCAGTCTGATGGAAGAGGGCGCGAACGGTCTTGGCAGTGTGCGCGTGCCGACCCTGCTGGCCTATGGCGCACACGACATGATCGTTCCGCGCAAGGCCATGCGGAATACCCTGCAACGGGCAGGAGAGCGCGAGGGCTTTGTCACTGCCTATTATCCCGACGGCTGGCACATTCTGAACCGCGACATGGAAGCCCAGCGGCTGTTTGCCGATGTTGATGCATGGCTGATGGGCGAGGGGCTGCCTTCACAGCCTCAGCCGGTGCTTCATGCTCTGCTAAACAACGATAAGTAAACAGCATTTACCTAAAAGTTGCCATGATCAGTGACTTGCGGTTGCTGAAACTGCAGCGTATGCCTTGGGGAACAAATTTCCTCATCTATGGGGCAGGACTGCACGATGCTTTTTGATTCTCCGAATTTTGCGAACCATGAAGGCGTTCACGCCTTTAGCGACGAGAAAACTGGTCTCAAGGCCATTGTGGCTGTCCATTCGACCGCGCGCGGTCCCGCTGTGGGTGGCACCCGCATGTGGAACTACGCCACGGCGGAAGAAGCGCTCGAAGACGTGCTGCGCCTGTCCAAGGGTATGAGCTACAAGAACGCCATCGCCGATCTGGAAATGGGCGGCGGCAAGTCGGTCATCATCGGTGACAGCCGCACCCAGAAGTCGCCGGAACTGTTCAAGGCTTTCGGCCGCTTCCTGAACGGTCTGGCTGGCAACTATTACGCCGCAGAAGACGTCGGCACTTCGGTCGAGGACATCGCCGAGGCCCGCAAGGTCACTGAATATGTGCTGGGCCTGAAGGATGGTCCTGAAGCTTCGGGTGACCCGAGCCCCGTCACCGCCGAGGGCGTGTTCCGCTCGAACCTTGTGGTAGCACGCCGCCTGTTCAAGCAGGACGACATGTCGGGCCTGACTGTTGCCGTTCAGGGCGTGGGCCACGTTGGCGCATACCTGTGCGAAAAGCTGCACGCCTCGGGTGCCAAGTTGATCATCACCGACGTCAATCAGGACAACCTGAAGGCTGTGGCTGAGAAGACCGGTGCGGAGATCGTCTCGCCGGACGACATCTATGACGTTCAGGCCGACATCTATGCCCCGTGTGCGCTAGGTGCGACCCTGAACCCGGAAACGATCAAGCGTCTGAAGGTCAAGGCTGTCTGCGGGGCTGCCAACAACCAGCTCGCCACGCCGGATATCGGCGACAAGCTGCACGAGATGGGCA
>JAEZHG010000167.1 GCA_023436945.1 Pseudomonadota bacterium
AAAAATAATGGGCGGTCCCTGCGGCACGGCCCTTTTTGTTTAGGCCTCTTCTTGGGACTTCTTCAGCGCCAGATGTCTCGGCGCGACATAGAAGGCCAGCACGATGGCGAACAGGCCGATAAAGGCCGAATAGAAGAAGAAGGTCATATAGCCCGCGCCCAGACCCGCGACGGTCACGCCGCTTTTGGCCGCACCCTCCACGAGCGAGCCTTCGGGCAGGCGGGTGAAGAAGGCTTTCAGGGGAGCGGTGAAGCCGCCTGCATCGGCGGTACGGGCCGAGGCCTCGACGATCTTGCCCGACTGTGATGCCACAAGCTTGCCCGGAAGCGCATAGAGCGAGGTGAACAGCGCATATTGGGTAGCGGTAAAGCCCACCGAGGTCAGGCTGGACATATAGGCGATCAGGGCTGTGCCGGCGATGCCCGTGGCGACATTGTCGACGCTGATGGCGATATAAATAGCTGTCAAATCATGGCCTTGGGTCGCAAGCCAAGCGAAGACCAGGTTCGATACAGGGCTCATGAAGGCACCGATGACCATGGTGCGGATCAGGCCCAGACGCGCCACCATCACACCGCCAAGGAACACGCCGATAGAGATTGCGATCACGCCGAACAGCTTACGCACCTCGCCGATCTCGAGCAGGGTGAAGCCCAGATCGAGATAGAAGGGGTTCATGATGTTCAGCACGAAGTCGGACAGTCGATAAAGGCAGATCAGCGCCAAGATCGGTCCGGCCAGCTTGCCGAAGCGGATGAAGAAGTCCTTGATCGGTGCGCCGAAAGAGGACGCCAGATAGGCCCCCGGACGCGTGCGATAGCCGGGGATCGGGGCGCAGGACACGAATAACAGGCCAAAACCGCATATGATCCATGCGAACTGGATCAGCACGCCCAGACCGCCACTGGTTTCCATGCCTGCGGTCAGGCTGGCGATAAGGCCATCGGGCAATACCCAGCCCAGTGCCCATTCAAACGCCGAAAGCTTATCGGTCAGGCCTGTGCCGATCAGGATGGCGGATAGGAAGATCAGGCCGATCCGCACCACCCACTCAAGCTTCTCGGCGACAGGGCGCGAGGGGATGTCTGCGACAGGGATCGGTCGAATGACGTGGACTTTTTCACGCGGAGCCAACAGCACGCCCAGCACGCCGATGCTCATCAGCGCGGCCATGACTGCATAGGACAGGTTCCAGCTATAGAACTCGGCCAGAGCCAGCGGCACGAAGCCCGCGATGATCTGTGCCACGCGATAGCCAAGCTGATAGGCGGCGGCCATGGCCCCTTGGCGGCTGTCATCGACGGCCTCGATACGCCACGCGTCGATGGCGATATCTTGGGTGGCACCAAAGAAGCCGACCATCACCGCGAACAGAGCCACTAGGCCGAGGTTCTCTTGCGGATTGGAGCCGGAGATCATCCAGAGGCCCGCAATAATCACGCCCTGCGTCGCCAGCATCCATGAGCGACGATGGCCTAACCATTTGGACAGGAACGGAATATTCGTCCGGTCCAGCAGCGGTGCCCAGACGAACTTCAGAGCATAGACCAGTGTGGCCAGCGCAAAGAAGCCGATCATTTCCAGCGAAATGCCCGACGAGCGCAGCCATGCCGACAAGGTGTCGTAGATCAGCAGGAACGGTAGGCCCGACGAGAAGCCGAGCAACAGCATCGTAAAGGGACGACGCTCCAGATAGACCGCCAGACCCGACAGCCAGCCCTTCTTTTCAGGCGCGGCGGGTTCGGGAGTGTGAGGGGCGGTCTGTTCGTTATGGCTCATACATACTCCGGCAGCTTAGCCGAAGCGGGGCCTGATGATTTGGCCTCAGGTTCGACTGTTCGCGCTGAACTTGGCGTGGTTGTAGCCTTTCGTCCAGCGGGCCAATGCACCGCGAAGACTTTCCAGCTCCAGCGGCTTGGATAGATGGTCATCCATACCCGCTTCAAGACAAAGCGCACGGTCTTCCGAATAGGCATTGGCGGTCAGGGCGATGATAGGTGTCCGCAGGCCTTGGGCACGCATCAGACGGGTGGCGCTCACCCCGTCCAGACGCGGCATCCGCATATCCATGAAGATGACATCGAACAGGTGCGTGCCCGCAGCCGTCAGGGCCTCGTGGCCGTCGGAGGCGGTTTGAACGAGACAGCCCTCTCGGCGCAAAAGCGTCTTGGCCAGCAGTTGGCCGACCGGATTATCTTCAACCAGCAGCACTCGCACGCCTTTGAAACTACCCTCGGCCAGACGGTCGTCTTCCGGAGGGGCGGCAACGGGGGCGACGGTATTGGACTGGGGCGATGCGATCAGGACGCGCTGTGCCAATGACTCACGGCGCAGAGGTTTGATCAGATAGCCGTGAAAACCGTCGGCCTTATAGCTGGCAATCAGGTCGCGCTCGCTGGGACGCAAAAGGATGATCGACTGGCCGTTTTCAGGGCAGGGGACCCTCTGGCCATCGCTAGAGAGGGCGTGATCGACAAGGGTCACCGGCGCGTCTTTGGCCAGTTTGCCACCACTGGCCTCGATCAGGGCCTGAACACTGTCGCGCACAAAGGGCGAATGGCTCTGGATGCTCACGGTGTGGCCGTTGAGGGTGGTGGCCGCAGGTTCAAACTCTGCGCGGGCAAAGCTGGCTTCGAAAATGAAACGGGCCCCTTGCCCTTCGGGACGATCCTCGACCCAGACACGCC
>JAEZHG010000217.1 GCA_023436945.1 Pseudomonadota bacterium
CGACGCGGGTGCCAGCCTGACCAGCATCGACAACTCCGGCACCATTCAGGCCGATATGGCTGGCGGCAAGGGTTCGGCTACGGCCATCCACGATGAAACCGGCAACCTGACCTCGGTCAACAACACCCGCTTCATCGTCGCCGGTATCAACCTTACGGAAGCCAGCCCGAACCTGACGGGCAAGGCGACGGCCATCAACGCCCGCAACAACACCTCGGGCTTCACCTATATTCAGGACGGTGTTGTCGGTGGCGTGACCGAAACCAACCCTGACAGCGATGGCGACGGCGTTCCGGACAATGTCGAGCCTATGACTGTCGGTGATATCCTGCTGGGCTCCGGCTCGGATGTGGTCGATATCCGCAATGGTAACGTCAATGGCGACATCAGCTTCGGCGCTGGTGCCGACAGCTTCAGGATCGCAGGCGGCGCAAAGGTCGTTGGCGCAATCGACTCCGGCGATGGCCAACTGAACATCGACATCGTCAAAGGCACTCTGGACGCGCGCCAGACCTCCACCACCAATGTGACAGGCCTGAATGTCGGCGCTGAAAGCACGCTGATCGTTACGCTTGATCCGGCGACCTCGAACACCGGCGGCTTCAAGGTCAACGGCACGGCCAATCTCGCAAACGGCGCAAATCTGGGCGTACGTTTCAACTCGCTGATCCGCGAGGAAACCCGCTTCACCGTTATCGACGCCGACACCCTGAACATCAGCAACGTCAACGACCTGCTGATCGAAGAGAACTCGCCCTACGCCTATGTGGTGAAGGCCGGTGCCGACCAGCCTGCGGGTCAGGTCTATGTCGATGCACGCCGCCGCACCGCGTCGGAAGCCGGTATGAACCGCGTCGAGAGCCAAGCCTACGACGTGCTCTATGAGGGGCTGGCCGCCAACGAGGTCATTCGTAACGCCCTGCTGGGCCAAACCTCGCGTGATGGCTTCTTTGATATCTATAACCAGATGCTGCCGGACCACTCGGGCGGTGCGCTGATGTCGATGTCGTCGGGCGTTGATGCGGTTACCCGTGCCCTCACCGGCCGCAACGCATCCGCAGCCCAAGGCGAAACCAGCGCCTGGTTGCAGGAAATCAACTTCTACGCCGATAAGGACAAGACCGATTCCTACGGCTTCCGTTCGGAAGGCTTCGGTGTTGCAGGCGGTATCGAGCGCGGTACCGGTCTGGGCGCTCTGGGTCTGTCTGTGGCCTTCACCTCTTCGGACATTGAAGATCCGGAATCGGCTGCCGAAGAAGTCCTGTCGGCCAACCTTCTGGAAATGGGCCTCTACTGGCGCGCCCAAGGTCAGGCATGGACCACTTGGGCCCGCGCCGCTGGCGGTTACGCATGGCTCAATGCCACCCGTCGTCTGGTTGCTGACGGTGTGAACCTTAAGAACGAATCCGACTGGAGCGGCTTCACCATCTCGGCTGCCGCCGGTGCCTCGTACGAGAAACACTTCGGCCGCCTGAACGTCCGTCCTGAAATCTACGGCGAATATTTCTCGCTCAGCGAAGACTCCCGCGTCGAAAAGGGTGGCGGTAACGGCTTCGATCTGGAGATCAAGGACCGCGAAGGCCACATCGCCTCGGGTGTTGCGGCTGTGAACATCGGCTATGGCTTCGGTCAGAATGGCTGGATCCGTCCGGAAGTCCGCGTCGGCTACCGTCACAACTTCTCGGTTGATGTCGGCGAGACCGAAGCCCGCTTCGCCTCGGGCGGCGACTATTTCCGTCTGAAGGCCGACGGTATCGAAGGCGGCGGCCCGATCCTCGGCTTCCGTCTGAACGTCGGCAATGAACTGGGCATGCTGTCGATCACCGGCGATGCCGAACTGCTCGAAGACTATGTGCGCTACACCCTGCTGCTGCGCGCCAGCTTCAAGTTTTAAAGTCAGGATCAATCCAGAATCAAAAGGCCGGCGGATCGCTCCGCCGGCCTTTTTCATGACTGAAATCAGGTCCTAGTCCAGATCGCCCATGACGTGTTCCAACTGGAACTGGCCACACCCTGCATCGGTATAGGGATATTCCATCACATCGCTGACGCCGCCTAGGTTCTGACCATCCCAGCGGTAAATCGCGCGCATGCAGTTGCCGCCGGGGATGTTCAACCATGTCAGCAGAATCAAATCACTGTCCGCGCGTGATGCGGTGCCCAGTTCCGGCATATCCGAATACCCCATGCCGGAATCATAGATTTCGCCATTTCGAGTGTTGCCGATGATCAAAGCGAAGCAATCATGTCCGCATGGCACAGTGATTTGCACATAGTCGCTGGCAAGATTCGGACCTTCCGCCCAGATTCGACGGATGAACTCGGCGTGCTGGGAGAATTTCGAAGGGATTCTCGGCGCTACGCTCGCCGTGCTGACCACCACAACCGCATTTTCGGACGCGGCCAATGGCACATCCATAGCCACTGAATCGCTTGAAGCCGTGATTGGTGCGGGTGCTGGATCGGAATCATGCGTCGCTTTTGCGGGTGAAAGTGTAAGTGCCGCGGCAGCCGCTGCGCCCGCTACGGCTACGCCGCCTATCAGAAGCGTAATCGCCCTGCCCTTCATGCCATTTCTCGCATCTGAATATCGAAGCAGCGAAAAATAGGCAGTGGGTCAGAATTATCTCCCCCACGGACATGGGAGGGTTTTGAAAGCAAAAAAGCCGCCCCGAAGGGCGGCTTTTTGAAATCCGATGGCTGGGGAACTAGGACTCGAACCTAGAATGACGGTACCAAAAACCGTAGTGTTACCATTACACCATTCCCCACCGCTTCGGTGGACCGGAGCCGCTGTGTGCGCCGCCGATGAGTGGTAGATACCCCTACGCTTTTCGTTTCGCAACACCTTTCTTGCTGAAATTGCAGAAATTTTCACAGAGCAATGTGTTTTTCAAAATCTGTCATTTCCCCTCTTGCGAGGCGTAAAATCGGTGGCTATACACCCACTCCTCGGCGGCGGGCAGCGCCCACCGCTTCGAGAAGACATCGGAGTGTGGCTCAGTCTGGTAGAGCACCGCGTTCGGGACGCGGGGGTCGCAGGTTCGAATCCTGCCACTCCGACCATCTTCCCTTCAAATGGAAGTTACAGAGGCCATCCTTCGGGATGGCCTTCTCTGTATTTGCACCTATTGTTTCGGCCATGACCGAAACCAAACCGCACTCCCCCGCCGAAGTCATTAGTTTCTGGATCGAAGCCGGTCCTCAAAAATGGTTCGCGAAAGACGAGTCGTTTGATCGCGAGTTCAAGTCGCGATTCCTCGAAGCGCATTACGCTGCAGCCCGCCGAGAACTCGATAGCTGGATGGAATCGGCAGAAGGCGCGCTGGCGCTCATGATTCTGCTCGACCAACTGCCGCGCAATTCCTTCCGCGACACAGGCCATATGTTTGCGACCGACGCGCTAGCCCTGTCACTGTGCCGTCAGGCCATTGCCCGCGACTATCACAACCAGGTCCAGAGTGATCTTCTGCCCTTCGTGCTGATGCCGCTGATGCATTCGGAAGCGCTGGAAGATCAGGAGCATCTGATCGAGCTGCTAAATCCGCAAACGCACGAGAACACATACAAGTACGCCGTGATTCATCGTGATGTCATCGCTGACTTCGGACGTTTCCCGCACAGGAATGCTTCCTTGGGTAGAGAAACGACACCCGCAGAACGCGCATTCCTAGAATCGGGCGGATTTAGTGGCTAAATCGCGGCAAGATTGATTGTTCATTCATTATAGCCAAGCTAGCAGAAACCACTGTTCAGCAGCTTGGCTATTTTCATGACTTTTTCCCGTATCGCACTGGTTGCGTCCGTTGCCTTGGCCAGCCTTGCTCCGGCTGTAGCGGAAGCTCAAATGTTCAGAGGCCGCGCTAACAATACAAGCGCAGCTGTCATCAACGATATCCCCCGCTGTACCCAGAACCTCGGCACGATCACCATCGCCGAGACGCAAAACACCATGTTCCGCCAGATGGAACTGGGCCACTCCACCGAAATGCTTCGCTACATGATCCGCGAGTCGGGCTGCTTCCGCCTGATCGAGCGCGGCGCAGGCATGTCGGTTGTAGAGCGCGAGCGTGGTCTGGGCGCTGCGGGCCGTATCCGCACCGCAGACTTCGTGCTGGTCGCTGAACTTTCCAACCACATTGAAGTCGCCAACACCGATCGCGGCTCTTCGCTGCTTGGCACCCTGACATCCGTAGGCGCACGCGCCGCTATGGCCGCGATGACGGCTGGTACCTCTGAAGTCGCCGGCCTGGTGTCACGTGGTGTCGATCTGCTCGGCTCGGGCGATGATGACAAACCGGAACCGAGCCTCGACCAACGCACCTTGTCGGCCATTGAAGATCTGGCCAAGGATATCCGCAAGGGCGACCAAGACGCCCAGATGACCTTCTCGCTCACCAGCGTGCCTCTGGCCGAAGTCGTCAGCAACAACCGCGCGGTCGCCAGCCGACGTGACATCCGCTCGCTTCGTATCCGCGACAACCAGTTCGGTGGCCGCGTCGGTAGCGGATACGAGACGACCGAGACGGGTCAGATCATCGCTTTGGCCATGGTGCGTGCCTATGCCGATATGGTGACCAGCCTTGGCGGAACGGGTAGCGCCACGCCTGAGGTGGTGCTGGCCAACCGCGAAGCCCTAGAAGCCATCGAAGGGGCCAATCGCCGCGAGACCGAGCGTGCAGAGCGCGCTGCCCAGTCCGACCGTGATGCCCAACGCGCCCGTATCCAGCGCGAAGAAGAAGACCGCATCGCTCAGGAAGAGCGTATTCGCGAAGATATCCGTCGCGAAGAACGCGCCCGTATTGCACGCGAGATGGCCCAGGAGGCCCGCCTTGCGGAAGAGCCTGCTCCGGCACGCCCCACACGCATGGCCGCCGTCGCTACGGCGATTGCAGATCGCGTTGAGGAAGCCGCTCCGGCTGCCCCGCGCCGCTCGGATTTCGCAGCCGCTGTGGCCCAAACCGAGCCATCCCAGACCCTGACCGTCAGCCGCATGGCCGTTCTGCGTAGCGCCCCGAGCGGCGAGCCGCTCAAGGCTCTGAACGCCGGCGACATCGTCGAAACCACGGGCCGTAAGCAGGACAACTGGATCGAAGTCCTTGCAGAAGACGGCACAAAGGGCTGGGTCCAGCAAGACCGCGTCGCCAACTAAGCATTTCTAAAAGATCAACAAGCCACGCCTCAGCGCGTGGCTTGTCTGTACCTAGTCCTGAGTATCAGTATGAAAAAGTATCTGTTTGTCGCGGCGCTGTTTTCCTGCAGCGCTCTTGCGGGCATAGCCAGCGCCCAGTCGCGTGATGCCGCTTCGAGTAACCTCGTCCCCCGCTGCACGCAGAACATCGGCAATGTTGTGATCGTGGATTCACAACAGGAGATGTTCGCCGGAATGGAGATGAGTTCTCCGGCTGACCTGCTTCGCTATCTGGTTCGCGAATCCGGCTGTTTCACCCTGATCCAGCGCGTTCCGGGCGCGACGCCGGTCGCTGGCGGTCGCGTGGCCGAGTTTGCGATTGCCGCAAACCTCACCAATGAGATCGAACTGGGCGATGGCCGTACCGGCGTGCTTGGCGTTGTCGGTCGTAACCGCGCCACCCGCTGGGTCGCAGACAAGGCCCTGGAAAGCTCGACCGGCGGCATGGTGAGTATGGACCGCCTGCAAACAGGCATGGACATGGCCCACGATGGCCGTCTCGATGCCGCTGTAGAAGCCGCCGTCGAGGCAGGCGTGATGGTCACCGGCGCTGCCGTTCAGGGCGCGGGCTATCTGGTCGAACAAACCGCCGAGACCGCGGATTCCTACAATCGTGCCTATGCTGCATCCGGCAACAGCAGTCCTGCCGATAACGCCCAGATGGCCGCAGCGACCACAGGCGCACGCGTTGCCGGTCGTGGGCTCGGCGCGCTTGGCCGCGCCATGCAACAGCAGCCGACAGCAGAAGAGCGTGAAGAGCTTGACCGCGCAGCCGCCCGCTTTGGTGTGCAGCGCCCGTCGTTGGGTGATGCCTTCAACCAGCCCGGCGCACGCCTGCTTGGCCTTGGCCCACGCAAATCCGAAGCGGAGCTGACCCGCGAAGCCATGGAAGAACTGAAAAAGGATTTGGGTCGCGGCAAGGTCGATGCCCAGATTGAAATGTCAGTCATCAGTCTTCCTCTGGCCGAAGTGGTTGCAGAGGCCGGTGACAAGGCTGGCAAAGACGATGTGCGCCGCCTTCGCATTCCGAATAACCCGTTCGGTGGCCGTGTCGGTCGCGGCTGGGAAAGCAGTGATGAAGGCAAGGCCATCACTCTGGCCATCACCAATGCCTATACCCAGCTGGTCACAGATCTGGGCGGCATGGGCAGCACAACGCCTGACGTAACCATCGCCACCCGCGAGGCCATCCGTCGGGCTGAAGAGGCAAAACAAGCTGCAGAGCAACCGCGCCGCACCGCCGCGCGTCCTACAGCCAACCGCCAAGCACGCCGCGCTCAACCGGCGCAGGCAGAGGTTCTGCGCACCGCCATCTTGCGTGATGCTCCGGCAGGCCGTGTTGTCACCCAGCTCAGCGCGGGTTCGACTGTCTATCCGACCGGCGAGGTCGAGGACGGCTGGCGCGAAGTCGAGGACGAAGACGGCAACACCGGCTGGCTGCAAAACGACCGCATCGTCGATCTGGACTAAGTAGCCTCTGCTAACTGAACTCGCGAAAGCCCGCCTGTGATTTCGGGCGGGCTTTTTGCTGGCTGGATTCGCGTGAACAAGAATCCACAAGATAGAATCCAGTGTGCGTCGGGACTTAGCGGCCCAAGTCCCGAAAACTGCAACAGCGCGGCTCGTCCTGCAGCTGATTCGGGTGCATCCTGCATTTCATGAACGCGCATGCTGCCCTCGCCGATCTCGAAAACCGCATTCATGCGGCTCCTGCCGATCACCCTGAGTGGCAGTATCTGAACCTTCTCAAAGACATCCTCGAAAATGGTTCAGAGCGCGGCGACCGCACGGGCACAGGTACGCTGGGCGTCTTTGGCCGACAGATGCGCTTTGACCTGTCCAAGGGCTTCCCTCTCCTGACCACCAAGAAGCTGCACACGCGCTCGATCATTGTCGAGTTGCTGTGGTTCCTGCGCGGCGAAACCAACATCGCGTGGCTGAAGGAAAACAAGGTCAGCATCTGGGACGAATGGGCCGATGCCGATGGCGAGCTTGGCCCCGTCTATGGCAAGCAATGGCGTTCGTGGGCGACCCCTGATGGCCGCGTGATCGACCAGATCGAAAAGCTGGTCGATGGCCTGAAGAACAATCCCAACAGCCGCCGTCACATCGTCTCGGCGTGGAATCCGGCAGATGTGGACGACATGGCTCTGCCGCCGTGCCACTGCCTGTTCCAGTTCTTTGTCGCGGACGGAAAACTGAGCTGCCAGCTTTATCAACGCTCGGCGGATGTCTTCCTCGGCGTGCCGTTCAACATCGCCTCCTATGCGCTTTTGACCCTGATGGTCGCGCAGGTGGTCGGTCTGGAGCCGGGCGAGTTCATCCATTCGTTCGGTGATGCGCACCTTTATCTCAACCATCTGGATCAGGCCCGCGAGCAGCTGACCCGCACGCCACTGCCCTTCCCGCAGATGCAGATCGCGCCGCATACCGATCTGTTTGCCTTCCAGCCCGAGGATTTCACCCTGACGGGCTATGAGGCATGGCCCCACATCAAGGCCGCCGTTTCGGTCTGACCCCTTACCCCCCCGCTACCTATATGAAAATCAAAGACCTTCAGGCCGATGTGCTGCGCATATCGGACATCTATGCTGCCGAGCATAATATCGAGCGTGACCGCGACTGGGCCCTGCTGAAGCTTCAGGAAGAACTTGGCGAACTGACCAAGGAGCACCTGAACCTGTCAGGCCGTGCGCGAGGTCAAGCCAATCCCCAAGCACAGGCCGACGAGGCCGCAGACGTGCTCGGCATGCTGCTGATTTACTGCGACATGAACGGTATCGACATCGAGGCCGCCATGGATCGCAAGTGGCTTCAATGGCTTAGGCCGAAAACCTAAATTTACACACGCAGATCGATTTTAGGATCACACTTCCCTCTGTGCAGCGTTCACGCACCCACATGAGAGGGAGGCTTCCATGATTAAGAAGTTTGCTGCCGAGCTTATCGGCACAGCGGTTCTTGTATTCTTTGGATGCGGTGCCGCCGTATTGGCGGGTTTTGATATTGTGGGCCAGTTGGGCATCGCCCTGGCCTTTGGTTTTGCCATTGTGGCCATGGCCTATGGCATCGGTCCGGTTTCGGGCTGTCACGTCAATCCGGCAGTCAGCCTCGGGGCCTTTATCGCAGGCCGCATGAGCGCCAAGGACATGCTCGTCTATTGGATCGCCCAGTTCATCGGCGCGCTTATCGGGGCCATTATCCTCGGCTCCATTGCCAAGACCGGCTTCGCCCAACTTGGCCAGAACGGCTTTGGTGCTGGATCGCCGGGTGGTTACGGCCTGCAGGCGGCGTTGATCTTCGAGATCGTCGCCACCGCCATCTTCCTGATCGCCATTCTGGGTGTAACGGGTGCCAAGGGTCACGGCGCTTTTGCGGGTGTGGCCATCGGTATCACTTTGGCTGTCATCCACATTGTCGGCATTCAGGTAACAGGCGTTTCGGTCAATCCGGCCCGCAGCTTTGGTCCGGCCGTGCTGGCAGGTGGCCAAGCCCTGTCGCAGTTGTGGGTGTTTATTGTCGCGCCGCTGGTCGGTGCGGTGATCGGGGGCCTTCTGTTCCGCTTGAAACTACTGGAACCGGAAGCCTAACTAGGGGCGACGGGGGCGGCGCGGCTGCCCCCGATTCCCATACGGAGACTTCCCTTGCCCCTCGCCCAGATTGCCCTCGTCGTTGCTCGTGGTTCGAATGGTGTGATCGGCAAGGATGGCGGACTGCCATGGCGCATCCGCTCGGACCTTCAGCGCTTTAAAGCCGTAACAATCGGAAAGCCCTGCATCATGGGCCGCAAAACGTGGGAAAGCCTTCCGCTTCGCCCGCTTCCGGGACGTCTGAATGTCGTCCTGACGAAGGATGAGTCCTACCACGAGGACGAGAAGGCCAAGGGCTGCGTCGTCGTGACCAGCCTTGATGAAGCCCTTTCCATGGCCCGCGAACAGGCTTCGGACGACGAGGTCAACGAGATCTGCGTCATCGGCGGTGCGGCTATTTTCGAGGCTGTGCTGCCCCGCGCAAAGCGCCTGTACATCACCGAGGTTGATGCCGCGCCGGACGGCGACGTGCTGTTCCCTGCCTTCAACGAAAGTGAATGGACTGAAACCCTGAACGAGGCGCATCCTGCGGGCGAGAAGGACGATCACGCCTTCGTCTTCCGCACATTGGAACGCCGCTAAGGGAGCTATTCCATGCTCGTCGCCACCACCAACGATCTTGCGGGATACCGCATCGTCAAACATCTGGGCATGGCCCGTGGTGTGACGGTGCGGTCGCGAAATGCGGTTTCGGATTTTGTCGGCGGCATCCACGCCATGATCGGCGGCCGCATAGGTGCCTATGTAAAGCTGGCGGAGATGGGCCGTGCAGAGGCCTATAGCGAGCTGATCAACCACGCCCAGTCACTGGGTGCCAATGCAGTAATCGCCGTGCGTTATGACGCCACCGAGATCCTGCCCGGCACCACAGAGGTTCTGTGCTACGGCACGGCTGTTCTGGTTGAACCCATTTAAGAAAAAGGCCGGAGCGTTTCGCTCCGGCCTTTTGATTATCAGGTCAGCTGCATCATGTGCGAGCGGTCGAAGTCGACCAGTTCGTCTGTGCGGTTCTCGCGGACCTTGTTCGGCCATTGCGGATCGGACAGCAGCGCGCGGCCAACACCCACCAGATCAAATTCTTCACGCTCCAGACGGCGCAGAAGCTCCGACAGGTCAGCGCGGTCCGCACCCGCGCCCTTGGTCAGGCTGGAGAGGAACTCACCGTTCAGTCCCACCGAGCCCACGGTAATGGTCGGTTTGCCCGTCAGCTTCTTGGCCCAGCCTGCAAAGTTCAGGTCAGAGCCTTCAAATTCCGGCTCCCAGAAACGACGCTGCGAGCAGTGGAACACGTCCACGCCAGCTTCAGACAGCGGCAGCAGCCAGTCAGACAACTCGTCCGGCGTCTTGGCCATCTGGACCGAGTAGTCTTGCTGCTTCCACTGCGACAGGCGGATAATCAGCGGAATGTCCTCGCCAATACCGCGACGCACGGCCTTCACCACCTCAACGCCCAGTTTGGAACGTTCCGGCAGGGTCTTGCCACCCCACTCATCCTCACGGTTGTTCAGACCGTCCCAGAAGAACTGGTCGATCAGATAGCCGTGGGCGGCGTGGATTTCGACGGCATCGAAACCGACTTCGCGAGCATTGCGTGCCGAGGCTTCGAAGCCGGCGATGGTGTCGGCAATGTCCTCTTCGGACATGGGTTCGTATTTCACCTTGCCCGGCATGGTCATGCCCGACGGGCTGTCGACCTTGCCCAGTGGTTCCCAGTCGGGCGAAGCGCCACGGGCTGAACCTACGTGCCAGATTTGCGGGGCAATCAGGCCACCCGCCGCGTGGACC